>CBFGLP010001442.1:0-1615 GCA_965649595.1 uncultured Myxococcales bacterium
GAGGTTTCGCGCCGTCCCACGATCGTCGATCCACGAACAGGGCCGCATGCGAGTTTCGATCCTCCTCGCCACCGCGCTGCTCTCGATCGCCTGTCCGCAAGCCAAGCGAGGGGACACCGAGACATCGGCCAAGCCGGCCGCGGGTGGAGAGAGCAAGGCTCCTGTCAGCGAGCGCGATGAGGGCGAGGCCGTCACGCCCACGACCCGAGCGCACATGCAGGACCACTTCAGCAAGGCCGAGGAGATCAAGGCCGCATTGATCGCTGGCAACCTCGAGCAGGCACGAGAGCCCGCGAAGTGGATGGCCGAGCACCAACACGAGGTCGACCACCCCGACGCCTGGAAGCCCTACATCGATCGAATGCGCGAGGCGGCGCAGGGGATCGGCGGGGCCGAGGATCTCGCGTCGGCGTCGGCCAGCTTCGTGTCCATGGGTGAGGTCTGTGCGGCCTGCCATACCGAGATCGGCGGGCCCAAGCCCAGCCCTACGACCCCGCCCGCGGCAGCCGAAGGCTCGGGCACCAAGGCGCACATGGCCAAGCACCAGTGGGCGATGGATCAGCTCTGGCTCGGCCTCGTGGCGCCTTCGAAGGATGTGTGGATCGCCGGCGCCGAGGCGCTGGCCGACGCTCCGCTGACACCCGAGCAGCTCGCCGAGGGACAGACGCTCGCTCCGGAGATCACGGCGTTGACCGATCGCGTGCACGACCTCGGCAACCAGGCACGAGACATCCCCGAGGGATCGGGGATCCCGGGCCGGATCTATGGTGAGCTGCTGACCACCTGCGAGACCTGCCACGCCGCGCTGCGCCGGGAGTGACTATTGGAGGTGGCGAAAGTTGTGCCGCGTGTATTGCTTCAACCAGGGCGGATCGAGGAATTCGAACCCGACCGGCTCGCGCCCCGACCAGCGGAGGATCCCTATGCAGCCCGGGTTGAGCCGTGACGGTCGAAGGAAATTTACGGCGTTCAAGATATGGCTGTGGCTGCTCCCCGGTACGTCGAGCGCTTGGCCTCGCTCGTGGTAGTGGCCACAAAAGTGATGCGCGGGCGAGAGCTCGCGCAGCAGCTCCAGCACCTCGCGCGACCCTGCACCTTCGAACCTCGGGTGCACACAGCCCGCGCTGCCGAGCGCAGGCTCATGGGAGAGCAGCACGTCGAGCGGACCGCCCTTGCGTAGCCTGCGGACCTCGCTCGTCGTGTAGTGCGGCGATATCTCGCTGCGTCCGGGCCCGCCGAGCCCGTCCGCGATGCCACCGAGCGCGCCGATCGTCAGCGAGTGGCCGCGACGCTCGAAGGTGAAGCGGGCGCCGCTCGCGAGGTAGTGGATCTTTTCGAAGGGATCGACGGCCACCGGCTCGTCGGCGGCGTGCTCGGCCAAGAACTCGAAGTCCTCGTGGTTGCCCTTGATGAACACCATCGTGGCGTCGATGCGCCGCTCGTTTGGCGCGTCGGGACCGAGGATCGCTTCGGCCTCGGGCTCGCCCTGGTAGTACGCGGCAAAGCCCAGCTCGTCTGGATCGTGCTCGGCAAACCGCTTGGTGGCCTTGTCGAGACGAAAGGGCGGTGGGTATGCGCCGAGATCACCGACTTGCAGGATCAGATCGAGCGGCTG
>CBFGLP010001443.1:0-2849 GCA_965649595.1 uncultured Myxococcales bacterium
GGCACGCCCCGCTACATGGCGCCCGAGCAGCTCGCGGGGGCGAGCGTCGATCCTCGCAGCGATCAGTTCGGTTTTTGTGTGGCCCTGAGCGAGGCGCTGTGGGGCACGCCGCTACGCAGCCCCGAGCAGGTGCCACCGCCGAGCGTGGTGCCGCGTTGGTTGTGGCGGGTGATCCGACGCGGTCTGCGAGTCGAGCCCGAGCGTCGCTGGCCCGACATGCCGAGCCTGCTGCGTGCCCTCGATCCGCGGCCGCGTCGGCGCCGGGCGCTGGCCGGGCTGCTCGCTGGCGCGGGGGTCGTCGCGGCCCTGGTCTGGAGCCCCGAGCCGAAGCTCGATCCGTGCGCCTCGCTGGAGCGCGAGCTGGACCCGAGCTGGAGCGCCGAGCGAGCCGAGCAACTGCGCGTCGCTGCGGCCACGCTCGGTGAGGCCGAGCGGAGCGCCGCCGACCAGCTCGTGACTGTGATCGACGAGTGGGCGCAGAGCTGGCGAGCCGCTCGCGTACGGACCTGTCGAGCGAGCGCGAGCGACGAGCTGCTCGCCCGGCGCGAGGCTTGCCTGGGCAACCAAGCTCACCGCGTCGCAGCGTTCGTCGAGCGGGCGATCGCGCGACCCGAGCAGCTCCCCGCCCACGCGCGCGAGCTGGTCCACGCGCTGCCAGTGCCGGACAGCTGCGAGCTCGACGAGGCGCTGGTGCAGGGCATCGCGGCGCCGCACGAGGCGATCGCCGATGAGGTCGACGAGCTGCGCAGGATCATCGACCGCGCCGCCGCGGCCCGGCTGCTCGGCGAAGCCGAGGCCGAGCTGCCTGAGCTCGTCGAAGCCGTCGAGGTCGCCGAGGCGCTCGGCTACTTACCGGTGCTCGCCGAGCTCGAGCACGAGCTCGGCTCGGCCGAGCTGCTCGCGGGGTCGAGTGAGCGTGCGATCGAGTGGCTCGAGCGAGCGGCTCGAACCGCCAACCTCGCACACGACGATCGCTTCGCGGCCTCGCTGTGGTTGGAGCTCAGCTGGCACAGGATCGAGCGCGGCGAGGTCCAGCGCGGCCGCGAGCTGCTCGAGCGCGCCCGCGATGGGTGGGCGCGGGTCGGCGTCGACCCGGCCGCACAGGCGAGGCTCGACTTCGCCGCGGGAGTGCTGGCGCTCGCGAGCGACGATCTCGACGAAGCCGAGCGTGTCTTGACGGCAGCGCTCGCAGGCCCCGAGCCTGGCTTGCGCCACTTCGTGCTCGAGCGGCTCGCGACGCTGGCGGAGCGGCGTGGTGACCAACGAGGCGCGATCGACCTGCGCGCGCGAGCTCGCGACGCTGCGGTCGAGCACTTCGGCGCCGATCATCCTCGCACCGCGCAGCAGCGCTACGAGCTCGCGCGCGTGCTGTGGGAAGCCGAGCGTAGCGACGAAGCCAAGCCGGAGCTCGAGCTGGCGATCGCGACCTGGAAGCGCGCCCACGTGCGAGCCCATGATGATCTCGCGGACGCGCACAGGAGCTTGGCCCTGCTCGCGTTCGCCGAGGGGCGGCTCGATGACGCCCTCGACCACGCAGAGCGTGCTCGTACGGTCGTCGCCGAGCTGCACCCACCCGACGCGTCCGAGCTCGGCTACGCGTGGGCGACCCTCGGCAGCGTCGCGTTCGCGCGTGGTGAGCTCGACGCTGCCGCGCGAGCGTTCGAGCGAGCGAGCGAGATCTTCGACGCTTCGCTCGGACCCGCGAGCGCGACCGCGCTGGAGGCTGCGAGCTACCACGGCGCTTGCTTGCTCGCGAGTGGGCGCTTGGACGAGGCTGCCGCGAGCTTCGAGCGGGTGCTGGCCGTGGCCGAGGCAGAGATCGAGGGCGAGCCGGCCCGGGTGGTCGCGAGGCTCGGGCTGGCGGAGGTCGATCTCAGGCAGGGTCGCCCGCAGGTCGCGATGGAGCGGCTGCTCGCGTTCACGCCGACTGCAAAGGTCGATCGGCTCGAGCACGCGCTGCTGCTCGGCTTGGCGAGCCTGCGGCTGGGCCTCGAGCCCGACGCCCGCGCGCTCGGTCGGGCGCTCCTCGACCATGGCGAGTCGAGCCGCGAGCTGATCGATCGGCACATCGCCAACCTCGCGATCGATGCACGCGAAGCCGAGCGCCTCGGCCTATGACTCAGCTGCCCATCTGCGCGCGGATGCCCGCGGCCCAATCTGCTAGCCCATCGAGCGTGCTGCGAAGCTCGTCGTTGGACTCTGCGAGCTTCTCCAGCGCCTCGCCGAGCAGCTCGCGTGCGCGGACCATCCGGCTGCGCATCGCCGACGCCGAGATCCCGAGCACCTCCGCGATCGCGGGCGTATCGAGCCCCTCCCAATAGTAGAGCTCGAGCGCGACCTGATGTTGGATGGGGAGCCGGCGCAGCGCGAGCAACAAGAGCTGCTGCTCGCGCTTGTGGGCGAAGGCCGAGCTGGGGCTGCGATCGAGCTCGGCGATCGAGTCGACGCTCTCGTCGATCTGCCGATCGCGGGTGAGCGTGCGCAGGTGCCCGCGCAGGACGTTGTGGGCGATGCCGAACAGATACGCGCGGGCCTTGTGCGGATCGTCCAGCCGGTGCTGGCCCTCGAGCAGGGCCAAGAAGGTCTGCTGCACGAGATCCTCGACCGGCGTCGAGACCTTGTTGCGAAAGAACCGAGCGATCGCCGAGGCGTGCCGGGTGTAGAGCTCGCGGCCCGCCGATGTCTGCCCCCCGCGCCAGGCGCTCAGCAGCTCGGCGTCGCTACGCGGATCGGGCATCGGCGATCGAGCATACCTCGTTCAATTTGAAACCGGGCGCTTTCACATGTGCGCCAGCATGCGGGCCGTCGCGGCCTTGACCCGCGGCAAGTTGCCGGCCTTGACGACGTAG
>CBFGLP010001444.1:0-2741 GCA_965649595.1 uncultured Myxococcales bacterium
GCGAACAAGCGGATCAACGAGCTAGAGGATTAGGATTTAGTCAGCCCGTCCGGGCTGAAGGGCTTCCTCGAATCCCTCGGAGACGAGACAGGCCCCCCTCCGGGGGGCCAATCGGGTAATTGCGAACCCGAAACCAGCCCACCGAGGTCGCGACGCGACCTCGCGGCCGCAAAGCGGCCGTGCGTGGCTAAGTGCACGCCGCCAGCGGGGGGGTTTTAGCAGCCTGCCAGCACTGCTTGGCGGCGGCCTTCTGCGTCGGCTCGAGGTGGCGCAGCACCGCGCGGCGAGGCAGGCCCTTGCGCATGGCGTCGAGCGCGAGCGCGTAGCTGGCCTCGGGCAGCGAGAGCCCGGCTTTGATCGAGCGTAGGTCGATCCCGCAGCCACCACCACAGCAGGCGTTCTCGAACAGGTACGCGCCGTTGGCCACCCACACGCCCATGCCGAGCAGCACGGCCGCGAGCTCGGCGTCGGCATCCCACTCTTCCACCACCTCGGCGGCGTCGGGGTCCTCGCGCAGCGCGGTCAGCCCCGCGCGGTCGAGCGCGATGTGGCCGAGCACCCGCGAGATCCCGGCGAGCAGCAGCTCGCGCACACGGAAGGCCGCGGGGGTGAACATGACCACATACTCGTCGCCCGCTCGCGCGGCATGAAAGAGCTTGCCCTGCGGGTCGCCGAGGTGGACGACATTCTCGGGAAGGTTCGGCGAGCTGCGGCCATCGAGCTCGAGCAGGGTCAGCTCGACTTCACGCTGACCGACGACCTCCTGCACGACACAGAGCATCTCGAAGAGCGAGTCGAGATCGTTGGGCGTCGCCGCGCGACCGAGGCCGAGCCGAGCAGGGTCGGTGAGCAGGTGCGGCATGCGTGCGGCGGGGCCGAGGTGGTGGAGCAGATCGACCATCCCCTCGGCGATCCAATTGCGTGCCTCGGAGTCGGGGACGAAGTGCGGCGCGTTCTTGGCCGCGGACGAGCCGAACAGGAACATGGCTCGACTATAGGAAGAGCCGACCCGAGCCGCCACGGCGGGCACCGCTTCGAGCCTCGCGCGAGCCTCTAGGAGGCAGATCGCGGCCGATCTCGATCGGCCGCGGGGTTCGGGCGCAGCCGGGCGCAGCGCCGCAGCTCGCCTTCGTCTCTCGCGGATCGACGAGACTCGCTTGGACACCAGACGCTGAACGATATCCGAGCAGAGATCGATGATCGTTTGGGCGCGACTCATCGACACCGATCACCGCGTCGCTCGTGTCAGGGTGTCGTGGTGTCCAACCACCAGGTCGCTCACCTCGCGCCGACGACCCTGCGAGGTGAAACCGACCGGGCGCCCGAATGGTCGAGCCTCTGCGATCGCTGCCTTGCACCGCCCCTCGATCCCCTCACACTGAGATCGTGAGTCGACCCTCGTGGGTCGGCGACCGAGTCAGCCCTCTGGGTTGGCTGCCTAGTAGTCAGGCGCCCGCGCCTGAGTCCATCAACCGTGCTTCGGCCGCGGCGAAGGGGCTTCGCCGTCGCCCGATTCGAGGACGTCTCGTGCCGTTGGCCAGCGATATCCCAGGGTGTGACTCGGCGCCTCCGCTCCCGCGAGCCGGTTGCACCCATTGGTACGGCTGGCTGGGCCTGTTGGCGGTCTGTTTCGCGCTCTTGCTGGCGCCGATCCGGTCCGCGAAGGCGGCCGAGCCCGAGCCGATCCGCGTGCCGCTGACGATCCACGTGGCGACCGAGTACGGCTACCCGGTCGCCACCGAGGACCAGATCCATGAGGCGGTCCGGTTCGCCAACCGAGAGCTGGCCGAGTTCGGCATCCATCTTTGGGTTCGCGCGATCGAGCACATGCCCGGCCGCTCTCGGATCGAGACCACCGAGCAGCGCTTCGAGCTCGCCGCGAAGGCCACCCATGATGGCAGCGTGCACGTGTTCTACGTCGAGCACGTCGAGCTGACCAACCCGCGCAAGGGCGACCGCCGGGTCAGCGGCATGCACTGGCGCTATCACGGGATCGCTCGCGAGATCCGTGCACGCGAGTACGTGGCCGTCGCCCACAACGCACCGAGTACCACCCTCGCGCACGAGGTCGGGCACGCGTTCGGGCTCAACCATGAGTCCGACACCAGCAACCTAATGTGCTCGTGTCGGCGTGATCGCAAGCCGACCTTCACCCGCAAGCAGGGCAAGCAGCTGCGCAGCGGCGCCAAGCGCTTCTTGTTCCGCTCGCGCTGACGGTCAGAACTCCAGCGACCAACCACAGCACTCGTTCATGCGCTCGAGGATGGTTGCCTCGCCCGTCTGCGGATCGAACTCCTCGCAGATGCCCGGGAACAGCTCGTCACACTCGCCGACGACGCGACCGTCGACCGAGCAACTGCAGCCCTCCTCGACCGAGCAGTCGACTCGATAGACGCTCTCGTACTGGCAGTCGAGCTGGTAGAGGCAGTAGTTGCCCGCCTCGTCGAGGCCCGCGTTCAGATCGCAAGCGAGCACGCCTTCGCAGGCGACCTTGACTTGCTCCTGCTCGGCGCTGCACGGAAAGGGTGGCGTCGTGCTCTCGCGCCAAGCGTCGTACTCCTCGCAGCTCAACTCGCCGACGCACGAGTACAAGCTGGCGATGCTGGGCGCACACTCGGGAAACTCGACGAGCTGCTCGAACTCGTCGTGGCAGAAGCCCAGACACTCGTCGTAGTCCGCCTCGGGGTTGCACTGGTCGACGACCGTGCACAAGGCCGGACAGGGATCGGCGGTCCCCTCGC
>CBFGLP010001445.1:0-3778 GCA_965649595.1 uncultured Myxococcales bacterium
GCTCAAGCCGTTGAACGTGACGCTGACCGGGGCGTCGTCCCACGCAAGCGAGGCCCGCACGCCCGGCAGGAAGCAGGGCACGCGCATCGAGGTCAGCGAGCGCTGGCGATAGATCACATCGATCGCGGCGGTCAGCGGTGCGCCCTCTGTCTGCTTCGATCCCTTCGGGCGCACATTCTGAAGCTCGCTGGCATCGACACCGAGCAAGCCCCGCACGCCCTGGTGCTCGACCGAGACGACCCAAGTCGAGCGATCGGGCCGGCTCGGCTGGACGATCGGCTTGCGCTCGAAGGCCTGCCGAGCGACATGGGTCTCGTAGTTGGTCGTGTCGTCGACGATCGCGTCCTCGCCGAACACCGCCGCGAGCAGGCGCCGCTCTTCGGTGGTGCAGCGCAGCAGCAACACCGCCAGCGGCTCGCTCGCGGTCGGCACCCGCGGCGCGACCGAGAGCAGCTTGCCGCGCTGGTGCTCGCGAGCGCGCCGCTCCTGATCGATCTGCACGAGCGTGACGCGCTGGCGATCGACGGTCTCGAGCTCGAACATGTGGGCCAGCACGCTCGGCTGCTCGGCCAGACCGAGCGGTGGCAACAGGCTCGCTGGGCCGAAGCGGACCACCTGGGCCTCGGCGGCGTTGCGGCTAAAGCCGAAGGTCTGCAGCCACCGCACCGGCAGGGCCGCATCGCTCAGCTCGAGCATCGACTGGCGCACGAGCGGGCGCGCGGCCTCGCCTTGGACGAACGCCCAGTGGGCGAGCAGGACCGGGACCTGAGCCAGCACCGCGAGCAAGCCGCGGGCGTAGTCGGAGTCGAGCCGCGGTCGCGAGTAGTCGCTCAGCGGCGTGAACGGACCCTCGAGCACGATCGCGAGGCCGGGGATCGGCGTGTCCAGCTCGAGGTCGGTCAGCAGACAACCATCGACGATCACGCGCAGGTCGCTGCGTCGGTGGGGCCGCAGCGAGAGCTCGCCTCGGATGTCGCCGGCGTCGAGCGGCAGACGGACCGGCCACTCGCCGCGGGGCAGCCGAGGCTCGTGTGGGCGACCACGCCAGCGTCGCCGGGCCTGCTCGGCTGGGACCTTGCGGGCGAGCTCCTCGGTCACGTCGTGGGCGTCGGGGTAGACCCGCTTGATCGCCTCGACCGGGCACACGCGCGGGTCCGCGAAGATCACCGGGCCCCAGCCCTCGGGCACGACCTGCTCGTGGTCCTGGGTCGAGAACATCAAGCCGCGCTCGGGATCGCGGCTGGTCGCGAGCGAGCGAGAGTCGAACCATCGCCGATCGGTCGTGAACCACAGCGGCAGCTCGGCGAGCGCCCCGAGCGGGCCCGCGTCGACGCGCAGCCAGTTCGCGTCGGCCCACTTCATGAAGCAGCGCGAGAGCAGGCGAAACACCTCGTTGGCGGTCGGCTTCGAGTCCTCGCCGTACTCGCCAGCGAGCCAGGCCTTGGCCAGCTTGCCGAGCACCTGATCACGAGCCGCGGCGATCGCCTTCAGCATCGCCGCGTAGCTCGGATCTCCACGGACGATGTCGTTCTGCGACACGTCCTTGCGCAGGCACGAGCCGTCGACCCAGAACCATAGGCCCGGCACGCTTTCGGCGAGCTCGTGGCGAGCAACCTCGACGCCGTTGCTGAGCAGCACGACCTTCGAGTCGAGCGAGTCGAGCTCGATGCCCGCGACGCCGCGCAGGTCCTCGGCTTCGAAGGGGACGGACGCGTGCAGACCCGGCGGCAAGCCAAAGCTGATCGGCTTGCCGTCGAGCAGGATCCGCGTCGACGCCGTCGCGCAGCGCTGCCGCAGCGCTTGCTCCTCGGCGATCGTGCCCTGGCGATCCCGCAAGAAGCGGACCAGCAAACCGGGCCGAAAGCGCTCGCGTACGTGGATCCGCGTGTTGGGTGGAGCCTGCTCGCCCGCCGCGGGAGCGTCGTCGATCCGCTCGACCTCGTCGGGCTGATCGGGCCGCAAGCGCGCCCGCACGCCACCCTTGGGCCCGTGGCTGACGATCTCGACGAAGCTCGGGTTGAGGGCCATGACCGCGTTGCAGGCCAGCGCAAGCTCGCGCCTCGCTCGGATGCCCGCGCCGCTGCGATCGATGAACAGCGAGGTGTAGAGCTCGTCGAGGTCCTCCCACTCGAGTGCGGCGTCGAACGACATGATCATGTCGTCGGCGTCGATCTCGAACTCGATCTGGCTCGCACCCCGCAGGACCGCGCACTCGACCAGCAAGAGCACGTAGCGGTGCGGATCGGCCAGCTGGAACTGGCGCATCTTCTCGCGCGCCTTCTCGCGGTCGAGCGAGAACCCACCAGCGGAGTCGAACTCGGCGTCGGCCTGGAGCCCGGCGATCAGTTCTGCGGCCTTGGACATCGCTCCTCCCGGATCCGCATCGCGGCGCTGCAAAGCTCGGTGTCACGCGCTTGCTCGATCGCGCCGATCCGCAGCAGAAATAGCTTGGCGAGCTGATAGGCGGCCAGCTCGGGCTCGCGTGTGGCCAGACCGATCAGCGTGCGCACGGTTGGGTGATCGGCGTCGACGACCAGCCGCCGACGACGGGCGAGCAGGCCCGTCGGTAGCTCGGTCGCCTCGGCCAGCCGGACCGGCTCGTCGAGCTCGCGCATGCTGATCGCCGCGCGGCCGTCGAGCTGCGAGCCCGAGCCCTCGAAGCGACCGAACTCGACGGTCGAGACCTTGTAGCCGCCCTCGTCGAGCACCTGGCCGAGCGCGCGGGCGAGCGGCTGCCAGCGCTGCCGCTCCTCGGGGCTCGGAGCGAGCGGCAGCGCCCAGCAGCGCTCGACCCACTCGTACTTGTCCTCCATCGGCGGGTGGTAGCAGCCGATCACCTCGGCGAGCGCGAGGTTGGTCGGGCCGAGCAGATCGTCGCTCGCGTCCCCGGTCTGGCCGAGCACCCGCAGGATCACCAGGCCCTCACGCTCGAGCGCGTCGGACAGCGGCGACTTGGTGCGGGCGAACAGCTGCGCGCCGGTGTCATCGAGGGCGTCGGGGAGCTCGGCCCAGGTCCAGATCCGGCCGCCGACGCTGCGGACCGCCGCGAGCCGCCGGAGCTTGCGATCGAGCTGGGCCTTGCCATGCGCGAGGGCGTGGCGGAGGTGCCAGTGGACCGCGCGATAGAGGAACGCCAGCTCGTCGTCGCGCAGCGCCTCGGCGCTGCCTGGCTCGGCGCGCAAGGCCGAATCGAGCTTGGACAACACCTCCTCGCGCAGACGCCCGACGACCAGCTCGCGGATCTTGCCGATGACCTTGTGAAAGTTCTCTTCCTTGATGACGTCGTCGCGGCTGAGCGTGTGCTCGAGGTAGCGCGACGAGACCTTGAACGCGAGCCCGTGGAACTCGGGCACCGAGCTCGGGTGCGCGTGGTCGCCCTCGATTAGCGTGAGGCCGCCGTTATAGAACCCGTGCAAGGTGCTGCCGTCGCGGTGGCCGAGGTGGATCTCGGAGAGCTCGTCGCGGTAGCTGATCTTCAAGGGCGCCTCGAGGCCGAAGGGCTCGGAGATCGTCTCGCCGGCGATCCGGACCTCGCCGAGGGCGTGGCGGCACCAGTACGCGACGACCTCGCGCGCACGCGCGACGAAGGCCTCGTACTCGCTGCGCGTGGTGGTCTTGATGATCCGGATCGTCGTGCCCTCGATCGCCTCGTCGAGGCGCAGCCGCTTGAAGCTGCGGTCGGCCCCAAACAGCACCCGCCAGCGCTCGCCGGACCGGCCGGTATCGACACACACCGCGTCCGGCTTGATCGCGAACACCGACACGAAGCCGATGCCGA
>CBFGLP010001446.1:0-6501 GCA_965649595.1 uncultured Myxococcales bacterium
CGTGCGTGGCTGAGTCTCCGACGCCTGTGGGGGGCTCTAAAAGAAACCGCCCCGCCGCCCCGCGGATTAGTCCAACCCCTACATTCTGTAGGTGGGTGGCACGATAGTCGCTTCGGGCTTCCCGCCGTGCGGGCCTGCACACCCGCGGCCAGAGGCGGCCTCCCTGGTTGAACGATGTAGGTAGAACTGTCTCCGCTGGGGGCGGCTGGGCTGCATCAACACCTTAGCACGATGTGGCCGTCGGGTAGAGCCGAAAAATCGATCAGCTCACTCATGCTCATGATCCGATGGCGACAAAGCCTCGGAGATCTATGCAAACCATTGCCAGAGCCAGGTCGCGACCAAATCAGCGAGCGCCAATGGAGCTCCGACGTGCACGTGCCAACGCAAGCGCGCAGCAGCATGCGAGTCGCCCGATTTGGCGCTGTGAGCGACCGATGACTGCAGATTCATGATGGGTCGTGCTCGCAGCCACTGCGCCGCCCATGCGACCAGTGCGATCTTGGCGACCAAGATCAGCGCGCTCAAGGCCAGGTTTGCGCCGTGCGACAGTGGGCTCGAGATCATCGAGCCGAGCACCGGCACCGACGCGCCGCCGAGGAACACCGCGGCGATGAAGCTCGAGCCGATCAGCATGTCGAGCCACGCGAGCAGCGGCGTGACCTCGTCCGCCGAAGGCCCCGCGTCGGCGACCAGCAAGAGCGCGAGCACGAACGCGAGCGGCTGCGCGAGCAGCCCCCAACGCGGCAGCGGCACTCCGAAGGGCTCGAAGGTCTCGCTCTGCACGAGCAGCAAGCCCGTCGGATCACTGGCTCCCAGCGACGCCGTCACGCATGCCAGCACGATCAGCAGCCCGAACGCGCGCACGAGCACGAGGCCGACTCGAGCGGCCGAAGGCTCGGCGGCGCGGCGTCCGAGCAGCACGATGACGCTGCCCACGGTCGCCCCGATCCAGAGCACCCACCACCAGAGCCACGCCGGATCACCGACGAAGCCGAGCAGCGGCGCACCGCCGAGCCCCGCACGGCACTGAGCCAGCTCGTTCGCGCCCACGTTCGCTGCCAGGCGACCCGAGCACCAGCCGGGGCCGAGCGGGATCGTCGCGAGGAAGCCGAGCGAGCACGTGATCGCCAGCGCGGCGCCGAGCCATCCGGAGGATCGGCTCACGGCGTCCTGCGTGCGCCGCCGCGCGCGTACAACCACGAGTCCAATCGCTGCGAGCGCCAGCGTGATCGCCAGCGAGCTCGCACCGAAGCGCTCCCAGGTCGTGGGTGCTTCGAACGCGATCGGTACGCTGGTCGTGTGGCCCTCGGAGTCGAACTCGAGCATGGCCGATCCCGAGCGATGGCCACCTTCGACCACGAACGCCCGCGCCGCGATCGCCAGGTGCAGGGTGACCGTGCCGCGCCCCTCGACCATCCGCGGCAGCGTCTCGTCGGCGAAGCGGAGCGCGTCCCAGTCGGAGCCGGACAGGCGAAAGTCGTCGAGCGGTCGCGCGAGCGGGCTCGCGTTGTGGATCGTGACCTCGACCTGCGTGCGCTCGGGCGCGAAGCGAATCACGCCCGGATCGACGCTCAGGGGATCGCGGTCGGCGACGCAGCCGAGCGGGAGCAAGAGAATCACGAGCGCGACGAGCAACCAAGCGCGCAGGAACGGGAGCGAGCTCGAATGCTCGACGACGTGCGACTGGCTCGGCTCGGCGCTCACGGCTGCTCGGGCGTGGACGACTCGTCCGGGGTCATCGTCGAGGCGGCCGTCTCGCTCGTGCTCGCATCGGCGGCCCGCAGCGCCGCGAGGATCTCGCGGACCAACCATGCCCGAGGTCGACGCTCGTTGCTCTCGCCCTCGGCCGCGGTCAGCTCGCCCTCGCGCTCGCCCGGGTTGGTGCCGGGCAGCAGCACCTGGCACGCGCCGCTGACCGCGTCGTGGGCGTGGGCGATGCACACCGACTGTTGCTCGGTCAGCTTGCCCAACACGAACTCGGGGAACGTCACCCGCGTGTCGAGCAGCATCACGGTCTCGATCAGCGAGCCCGCGAGATCCAGCGCCAGCTCGCCGGCGTGTCGGGCATCCGACCCGGCGATCTGATCGGCCTCGTGCGGATCGGGCTTGTCTGCCGAAGGCACTCCCTCACTCGCTGCGGCCGTGCCCTCGAGCACGTATCGATACGCGCCGAGGTACTCCGCCAGCTCGAGCAGCGCCTCGTTGGCGTCCTTGCTGGCTCCCCGGGAGAACACCACCGCGACTCGCTCGCTACGCAAGCGCTGCGCGGCCGTTCGGATCGCCTCCTCGACGCTGACCACCCGATCGTCGACGAACGCCTGGAACACCGGCCCCTCGAGCCGCCGCCAAGGCATCACACCCGATGGCTCGCGCGGTTGCTCGCTGGGTTCGTCGGGCTCGGCTTTGCTGGGCTCGGCCTCGGTCGGGGCCGACGAGCACGGCTCCGGTGGCGCTGGCGGGTTGTCGGGGGTCTCGGGGACCGAGTGCGGGTGGGTCTCGAACTCGGCGGCTACCGGGTGACTGGCGAGCTCGGGCTGGTCGGGGCGCTCCTCGCCAGCCTTGCCGTGCATGTGTCGCTCGGAGCCTGGTCCCGTTTGCTTGCGGGGGGTCGCCTCGGTCGACTCGCTCTCCGACTCGTCGCGGTGCAGGAGCGGCGTATCCAACACGCCTCGACGCAGCACGTAGGCGAAGCCGACGCCGAGCAGGCACACGAACACTGCGCTACCGAAGAGCGCCTCCTCGCGCAGCCCAGCCACACACTTGCCCGCGCGCAGGGTCTCGTCGTCGCAGGTCGCGTTCGATAGTCCGTTCAACCACGGCACCACCAAGAGCGCCATCGCCAACAAGGCCGTCAACGAGATCGCTAGCTGCAACAGACGCGCGAGCCCGCGAGGCGGAGTCAGCTCGGAACGCAGCGAGGTCAGCCGCAACCCGAGGCCCACACCCAGGGCGGCCATCGAGAGCAGGACGATGTAGGCGATCGCCATGGACGCGTTCGGCCTAACACATCGACCGACTCAGGAAAAGCAGTCGATTGCCCCGCCACGAGACGAGCAGTCGGGGACCCGCCGACTACCGAAGGGCCCAGGCTCGACTCGCGCGGGGTGGGGCAGGATGGGGGCTCGGGGCTCAGCTCAGCCCTCGAAGGGCTGACTCGGTAGCTCAGCCCAGGCCCTCGATGGCCATCTCGAACACGTCGACTTCGTCTTGATTGCGAGCGCAGAGCAGCACCTTGCTCGGGCGTTCACCCCGATGGCTGCGGAACTCGCTGTGAATCGCCCGGGCGGCCTCCTCGGCCGGGATGCCGGTCTCGAACGCGCCCATCAGCGGCACCGCGACGGTCTGAAAGCCCTTGACCTCGCAGGCGACAATGACGGCTGCCGTGGCTCGAGCGATGTCTTCGACCTGGACCTGATCACCCGGCGCCAGCGTGTTCGGCACGTGGATCAGGTGCTTGGCCTTCATCCGCCCCGCCTCGGTGACGAACGCGGCTCCGACCGCGAGCGGCGTGTGTGGACGCAGCAGGTCGTCCAGCGGAAGACCGCTGAGCTCCTTGATCCTCGACGCGGGGTAGCGGGTGTAGACGCCCTCCGAGTTGACCGGGCACACGAAGGCGTCGACCTCCAGCTGCTCCCAGGGATCGGTGGACAGGACGATTTCGATCGCCTTTGTCCGCTCGAACCCAGGTGTCGCGGCGGCGCCGTTCGGCTGTGGCTCGGGCGTGGGACGAGCTCGCGGTGTCTCGCGCACGGTCAGTTCCTGTACCGGACGTCGCCGGCCTCGGCCGAGGGATCGGCATCGGGTTTGAACATCGAATCGAGCTCGCGCGCGACCTCGGACTCGGACGTCTCGCGTGCGACCGCGAGCTCGCCGACGAGCAGGTCACGAGCGGTGCGAAGCATCTCGCGTTCGCCGTGGGAGAGGGTCTTTTGAGCCCGCAAGAGCGAGAGATCGCGGTAGACCTCGGCCACATCGTAGAGCGAGCCGGTGCGGATCTTCTCCATGAAGTTGCGGTAGCGGCGGTTCCAGGTCTGGCGATCTGCGGGGACGTCGTGGTCGCGCAAGAGCTCGAACATCTTGTCGATCTCATCGGGACCCGCGAGCCGGCGCATCCCATTCTCCAGCGCCTTGGCCGTCGGCACGATAATCTTCAAGCCGCTGCCACGCACCTGGAGGTGATAGAAGCGCAGCGGCTGTCCAGCGACTTCCTTGGTCTCGACGCGGACGATGTCGGCGACTCCGTGGGCGGGATAGACAGCCGTGTCGCCAACGTTGAATTTTTCGGTCGCGAGCACCCGACTCGATTTCTCGGCTTGGATCATGGGCAGTCCTCGTGTCTCGACGCCGGCCATCTCTCGTCAGCCCGTGGGGACCGACTGGTCCTCGGCCCCTGCGGCTGATTGGCCCTTTCGGCCCGGACGGGCCGACGAAGCCTTTTCGGCCCGTCCGGGCCGACGAAGCCCATTCAGCCCCAACGGGGAAGGATGGGCCATCCATCATGGAACGGTGTTTTGGCGTCGCTTGGCTGGCCTTTCGGACCTCTGAGCCCCGCGGCCAGGCCACGGCGACGGACCGCAGGTTAACTCGCCCGCCCGGGTGGTGTCCAGGCAAGCCCGGACTGGCGATCGGCCAATGCCTCCGGCGTGCGGCTGTGTCGAGGCCTTCACGCAGCCGAGGAGCCGCACGAGGCCCCCCATGCGTGGTCATGCGCATGATCCGGCATCTCGACGTACACGCGATCCCTCACCTGGCCAAGGTGATCGTCGGGGGATGCGAATGGGATTCGCTATATCGATTCGAACGCGCACGAGCGCGCTCGGACACAGTATGAGCGCGATCCCCACGGGACATTGGCGGGGGGTCACTGGTACTCGCACCCTACGATGGCAACAGTGAGGTCAGAGCCGCGACTCGTGCTGGTTCCCCGAGCGGAGTACCGACGCATGCGCTGGAAGAACGGCGGGGGCTGGACCACCGAGATCGCCGTGCATCCGCGCGAAGGCGAATTCGACTGGCGAGTGAGCATCGCGGAGATCGACGCCGACTCCGAGTTCTCCCGCTTGCCGGGGATCGATCGCAGCATCCTCGTGCTCGACGGCGAGGGCATGCAGCTGCAGGTCGGCGACGATCCAGCCGTGGTGCTTCGTGCGAAGGGCGAGGTGTTGGCGTTCTCGGGTGATCGTCCCGCGAGCTGCCGGCTGCTCGGCGGCCCGACCCGCGACTTCAACCGGAGCGGACTCTGGCCAGCGAGCTGGCCAGAGTCTGCGGAGGTCGACGAGAGCGGCCGAAGGACGCTCGCAGTCAATGTGATGACCCGCCGCAGCGCCTTCTCGCATCGGCTCACGACCCACGTGCTCGGCGAGCCGCTCGAGCTCGAGCGCCCTGCGGGCAGCGCTTGGTTGGTCCACGTCGTCAGCGGGACCGCTAGTCTAGGCGAATCGATCGTCGAAGCAGGCGACAGCGTGCTCGCCGAGCCGAGCCCCACGCCCGCACCCCCGCTCGTGGTCAGCGGTGCGGCCGAGCTAGTGCTCGTTCATCTGCACGAGCGTCAGCGAATGCACGAGCGCTAGCGAAGCTCGACGATCCGCCAGCCCTGCGAGGTCTGCTCGAAGGTGATCACTCGTCCGGTGCCATAGCGGAGCACGGCCCGCGTGTTGTCGGCCGAGTAGCTGATCGACCCTGGCTGCTCGAGCGCCTTCTCGATCGCGTCTGCCCGGGCCGTCCAGTCTTCGTCGAGGCGCTCGAGCAGCTCGGTCGAGAGCACGCGCTCGAGCTGGACCGACGCGAGGCCGCGCAGCCCCGCGATCAGGGCCCGCGCCGTCGCGGCCGGCGTCGATGTGTCTGGCAGCCCTGGCAAGCCATCGACGACCAGGAAGCCGAGATCCGTGAGCGTCCAGTGCAGCACCGCGCCGCCCTCGTGCGTGGTCGTGCCGGTGAGCACGGCCGCCTTGCGGTCGTCGTCGAGCGCGTTCACGGCCGCGAGCGAGGCCTCGTGCTGCTTGGTGTCCTTCTTCCACCGCGCCTCGAACTCTTTGTAGTCGGTCCGGGCCTGCACGTCCGGAGCGAGCAGCTCGTAGGCAGCCTTGGGGTCGTCGCTGCGTAGCGCGGCCGCGTAGGCGTCGCGCAGGCCCTCGGGGCTGCGCTTGGCTCCGGCGGCGCAGCCGAACGAAGCCGCGGTGAACAGGACGAGGGTCGCAGCAGAAAGCAGGGGCCGAATGCTCATGGTCCGTCTTGTTTGCTGAACAGGGTCTCGTGGGCCTGGGCCGGGTCGAGATCGGGGTAGTCGACCGTGTAGTGGAGGCCGCGGCTCTCCTTGCGACGCATCGCGCTCTCGACGATCAGGTTGCCGACCAACGCGATGTTGCGCAGCTCGAGCACGTCGCGGGTGACCCGGTAGCGCCAGTAGTACTCGCGGATCTCCTGCTGCAGCATGTCGAGCCGCCGGCGCGCCCGGGCGAGCCGCTTGTCGGAGCGCACGATGCCGACGTAGTTCCACAT
>CBFGLP010001447.1:0-2323 GCA_965649595.1 uncultured Myxococcales bacterium
TACATGGCGCCCGAGCAGGCCTGCGGTGATCCGGTCGACGCTCGCACCGACGTCTACGCGGTCGGTTGCATGATGTACGAGATGCTGACCGGTCGGCTGCCCTTCCCGGGCACCAACTTCATGCGCGTGCTGACGCAGCACATGAACGAGCCGCCTCCGCCTCCGCGCGACGTGGCGCCCGAAGCCGACATCTCCGACGAGGTCGAGACGATCATCCTGACCGCGCTCGCCAAGAAGGCCTCCGATCGGTTCCCCGACATGGCGGCGCTCGAGAAGGCGATCGCCCAAGCCAACGGCGAGGTCGCCACGGTTCCGCCGCAGAACCGCCAGCGCACCAACAAGGGCACGGTCGTGCTCGGCGAGGACGGGCCCAACCCGCTCGCGGGGATGACCCCGGGCGTGCGCCCGCCTCCGCCCCAGCCTCCGCCGCTGCGGACCCGACCGCCGCAGCCTCCGCCGCTGCAACAGCCCCAGCAGCCGAGCACCGACGCGACGATGATGCTCGACGGGATGGGCGGCGCCTCGCTCGGAGGTGGTGGCGCGACGATGATGCTCGACGCTCCGCCAGGCCCGCTGCCAGGCCACGGCGGTCCCGTCACCGGTCAACACACGGTGCCGACCACCGGGTCGCACCCGGCCATGGACAGCTCGGGGCTCGACACGCCGCCGCGTGACAAGAAGAAGCTGCTCATCGGCATCGGTGCTGGCGTCGTCGCGCTCTTGCTGATCGTCGGAGGCATCTTCGCGTTCGGAGACAAGGACGCGGACGAAGAGAAGGTCGCCGATGCCTCCAGCGAGGACGCGAGCAAGGATGACAAGCCCGAGCAGCCGGCCGGCGAATCGGCTGGTGAGGTGACCCCGCCGCCCGATCCCACCACGGGCGCTCCGCCGCCCGATCCCACCACGACCACCGGCGTGCCCGAGGCCGACACCGCGGCCGACACGGCTGCCGCGGCCGACACGGCTGCCGCCGACACGGGCACGCCCGAGCCCGCCGATACGGGTGTGATCGAGGAGCCCGAGCCGGAGCCGGAGCCCGAGCCGGATCCGCAGTCGGGCGACACGCCCAAGAAGACGACTCAGATCAAGGACGCGCTCGACCAAAAGGACGTCAACAAGGGCCTCGCCCGCATCAAGTCCAAGGTCAGCGCGTGCAAGAGCAAGGGCGGCCTGCCCGGGATGACCGTCAAGGTCGGCTTCATGATCACCAGCGGCAAGGTCTCGTCGGCTTCCTCTCGTCCTCCACACACGAGCACGCCGGCTGGAAAGTGTGTTGCCGAAGCGGTGAAGACGGCCAAATTCCCCAAGGCCAAGGAGGTCAAGATCGTGGAGCACACCTTCACGCTCTGAAGCCGCCCCGGGTGACCGCACGCTCTGACGTGCTGCGATAGCGCGATCGCCATGCAGAGCCCCAACCTCAAGATCACCGCGCCCGATGGGCGGAGCTGGACCGTGCCTCTTTCACCCTCGCCGGTGGGGGGCGCACAGATCACCATCGGTCGCGCGGGCGACAACAACGTCGTGCTCGATCAGGGCGACGGCGTGTCGTCGCACCACTGCGTGATTGGCCGTAATCCCATGGGCACCGTCGTGGTCCATGATCGCGGCTCGACCAACGGCACGTGGATCGACGGTCGCCGCGCCGAAGGACCAACGCCGCTTGCACCTGGCGCCAAGCTCTTCGTCGGGAGCTACTTGCTCACGCTCGAGCTGCCGCGGCCAGCCCAACCAACCACGGGTCACCGATCGGTCGCGATGCCAATGGCCCCGCCGATCGGCGGCCGGCTGCTGACCAAGACCGAGGAAGAGCACGAGTATCAGCGCCTGCGGGATCGCGTCACCCGTTACGCGCAGGAGTGGGACAAGGCCGGTCGCCCGAGTCGGCTGCTGGTCCGCGGTCGCACGCTCAAGACCGCCGAGACCCTGCTCGACGGTGATCACGATCCTCCGCTCGAGCCGATGGAGCTCGACTTCATCCGCGCCAGCCGGGCCGGCGTCGAGCGAGGCAAGCTGGTTCAGCTCGCTGCGATCGCGGCCGGGGCCCTCGCGGTGATTGGTGTCGGTGGCTGGGCGCTCCTGCGCGACTCGGGCGAGGTCGAGGCCAGCGCAGAGGTCGACGGCAAGGACGAGGAGGTCGAGCCCAAGCCCAAGCAGGACGAGCCGGTCCGCAGGCCCGACCCTCCGCCCAAGCCCGACGTGGACCAGGGCGTCGAGGCCAGCAAGCAGTGGTACGAGCACACGGTGGTCCCGGCCGAGACGCTCGAGGAGATCGCGCTTCGCTATGACGTGTCGCTGCAGTCGCTCGAGCGCTGGAATGGCGTGG
>CBFGLP010001448.1:0-16219 GCA_965649595.1 uncultured Myxococcales bacterium
AAGCGCTTGAACTGCTCGCGCTGCTTGGGCGAGATCAGGGCCGGATCATCGAGCAGCACGTAGCGACGCACCGCGGTGGCGGCGTAGCGGCGAGCGCAGTACTCGAGCAGGTCGTTGCGCGGCAGGATCATCACCGCGGACCCGAGCGTGCCGTAGAAGGCCGAGTAGCCCTCCTTGCGGTCCCACAGCGCGTCGGGGAAGAGCCGCCGGTTCTCCTTGGTGTAGTTGTCGTAGTCGGCCTGCTGATCACCGAGGATCGGGCTGAAGATCTGCACGTAGGTCGCGTCGCTCAGCGCCTCGCCCACGTCGTCGAGGCTGAAGCTCTGCGGGCGGTCGACCAGGTAGACGAGATCGTAGGGGCGCCGCTGGACCGCGGTCTTGTGCTTGTTGCGCGGATCGTAGTGAAAGCGCAGCTGGTCGATCGGGTACTGCGTGTCGAGCTTCATCAGGTGCTCGAGCTCCTTGAGCGCCGCGTAGCCGTTGGCGTACACGCCGTCGCGGTTTTGCCCGACCACGCTCTCGAACGCCTCGGGCAGGATAGCGAAGCCGACCAGCCGCGCAGAGCGATCGGCCAGGATGTCACGCAGCAAGTAGGCGATCGGCAAGAACCCGCCCGATCCGGTCCCGCCAGCGACCGAGAAGTACACGAACACCTGGATCGAGGCGGTCTGGTGGCGCATGCCGTGGGCGTGGCTGCGCAGGTCGTTGGTCAGCGCCGAGAGCTTCTGGACGAGGTCGCCAGCCTCGATCGAGCGGAACATGCTCAGCCGGCTCTCGATCCGGATCTGCCCAGCCCCGGCGCCGCTCTCCTCGCGGAACTGGTACCAGTCGTGGACCCACTGCGTGAAGTATGTGTCGGGGTCGGCGAAGCTCTCGCCACGGCGCAGCTTGGAGTAGGCGACCTTGTCGAAGTCGCTGATCAGCACGGTCTCGTCGACCTTGCCGTACTCGCTGGTGCCCTTGCGGAGGCGGGCGAGGTCAGCGTCGTTGGTGTCGATCGCGACGAAGCGGACCAGGTTGCGCCACTGCAACTCGAAGTCTCCGTGCGCGCGCAGGCGCTTGGCGATCCGCCCGATGGCGCGTCCGCCCGAGCCGCCGAGGCCGACGAAGAGGGTGGGGGTGACCTCACCTGGCATGATCCTGATGGGCATCGTGGGTCTCGCTGGTTTGCTGAAGCAGAGGTTCGAAGCAGGCGCTAGCGCCTGAACTGAAGGTAGGTGTCGTCGCGGCGCAGCACGATCGTGCTGCCGATCGGGTGCTGGCCGACGGGCATCGGCGTCCAACCGGACGACTCGCGGAATTGCTCGATGCCCTCGGCCTCGATCACGAGCGTGGCGTTGCCGTGCGGGCGCGCCTCGATGCGCGCGTCGTCGGGTTGGCCGCGGAGGCTGGGCAGGGCCGCCTTGCTGCCGCCGAGGTGGATCGTCGCGGGCTTGTAGAATCCACGGGCGGTCGGCTCGAGCGAGCGGACGAGTCGCCAGTCTTCGTCGCCGTCGACGACCTTGGCGAGGGCCTCGTGCGACTCGGCGCGCACGAGCACCGCCGAGTCGGCGAACTTGGCCGGTGAGGTGAAGCCCCGGATCGTCCAGATCAACAGGCCGAGCAGCGCCGCGGCGCCGAGGCCCATGGCGATCTGCTTGCCCGGGCAGACCCAGAAGCTCGGCTTGGTCACGCTCACCGTCACGGGCACGGTGATGGTGGGACCGCCGGCCTTGTCTCGCAGGGTGAGCGAGTAGCGGTACTCGCCGGTCTCGCAGCAACCGCTCGCCGCGAGCGCGAGCTCGATCGAGGTGGTCGAGCCGGGCTCGCTGCCCATTCGGAGCTCGGCCGTGGCCAGCTCGACCTCGAGCTCCTCGGGGACCTCGTCGAGCGGCTCGAGCTCGAGCGCAACCTCGGCGTTGACCGCCGCTGGTACGCTCACCGAAACCTTCTGGGAGCTACCCGCGACGAATTCGACCCGCTGCGGCTCGAGCTTGGCGTAACGCAGCTTGCCGCGCAGGGGGATCCGTCGCTCGGCGATCTGATCACCTTCGCTACCAGGCACCGGATCGGGTTTCACCAACAAGTCGAGCGCGACGGGCAGCTCGCCGAGCGCCTCGGAGAGCGTTGGGCAGAAGCTCGTCGCCGCGACCTCGACCTGCACGGTCACGGGATCCTGCAGCGCGACGCTGGTCTGCTTGGGGGTGCAGCGCAAGCATGAAAGCTCGCCCTCGAGCAGGTTCATCTGCCCGACGCTGTCTTGCACGGTGCAGCTCAGCGCAGCGCTGGCTCCCGCGGGGAAGCTGCCCGAGAGCTCGAGGGTGATCACGCTCGTCAGCGCCTGGGGCAGCGCGCCGAGCTCGACCGTCTCGATCGGCTGGTCGGGCGCCTCGGCGCGAGCGACCTGCGTGATCCCGAACGCCATCGACTGAAAGCCTCGCGACGCGGTGACCGGCTGAGCCAGCGCGCCGCCCTCGGCTCGAAACCAGCGCTCGTGTCGACCCTCGGCGATCACCCCGAGCTGGGCGTTGAACGTGCCGTCCTCGGCCGGCTGCATCGCGCTGGCCCGCGTGCACGCCTCGTCCTCGCACAGCTTCATGACGAAATCGAAGGAGCGCAGGGGATGGATGGTTTGGCCCGAATCGCCGACCAAGCGCGCCCACGCACACGCCGGCTGGCCCGAGCGGACGGCCTTCTCCCGGGTCCAGGGCAGCGGCGGCGCTTCGCTGGCCTCGGGGTTCGCGGGATCCCCATCAGCCCCCGCGGGGCTGACTGAGGAACAAGGGGTGACGACGGCCTCGATCCGCAGCTTCCCGTAGCTGGGGATCACCAGCACGTCCACTCCAGTATCGAGCGAGCGGACCGAGAAGGGCTGAGCGTGGCTGTCTTCCCGCGCGCCGCGGAGGCTCCAGCCGAACTCGCCGTGTCGATAGGTGGGCCCGCGCTCGAGCGCGTGATCGGTGCCCTCGCCCCGCTCGGACCAGACCAGGCGGATCGGCGCTCGACCTTGCTCGCTGATCGCCAGCACCCGGACCTCGCGTGCGCCCGCGAAGGTGCGCTCGTGCCCAGCCAGGCCGCCGTTGTCGTAGCGGAGCCCGCGAGAGAACGAGAGCACCTCGGCGAAGGCCCGCAGCAGCGAGCGAGCGTCGAACGAGATCGCGGCGCCAGTGAAGCCGGTCGCGCTCGCATAGCCCAGCAAGGTCGGGTCGAGCTTCTCCGCGCCCTGCTTGCCGAGCAGCGCGAAGCGGAACTGCCCCTGTGCGTGGCTCTCGAGCCCTGCGAGCCACTGGTCCGCGGGCACGACCGTGTCCGAGCACCCACCGTCGGTCAGCATCAAGAGCGTCTGCGGAGCCCCCGAGCCGCTGACCGAGTCGAGGATCGAGCGCGCCTGCTCGAGCGCCGCGCCGCAGGGCGTTCGGCCCTGGTGGCGGGCCATCGATTCGTAACGATCTCCGCTCAGCTCACGCGTGCCTTCCTTGCCGTCGCGCTCGGTCAGCAGCTCGCGCGGCGAGACGAAGCGCGGGCCTCGGACCTCGCCCTTGGCCAGCTCGTTGAGGCCCACGATCATGACCTGATCTGCGTCGCCGAGCGCGGCCGCGAGCGCGAGCGAGGCCATCATGACCAGGCGATCGGGATCGGACCCGTCCATGCTGCCCGAGTCGTCGATCAGCACCAGGTACTGGCCCCACGTCTCTGCGCGGGCCTTGGTCGGCCACAGGACCATGGCCAGACAGACCAGCCAGAGCGCGAGGATCGAGCGATGCAGGCGCGAGGTCACGAGTGGCTCACTGGGCTCTACCCACGGCAGGTTCGGACGATTTCCGGTCCCACGCAAGCGAAGACGTAGGGAAGTGCTGCCGGGGGTGTCGACTTCGGGGCCGCTCAGATCCCGAACAGTGTCGGGTCGCTGGTGATCATCGGGCTTTTCATCGCGCCGAGGATCGTGCGAACATCAGACACCCCGGCGCCCGAGCTAGCCCTTCGTCCGCGATGCAACGTCGCGGCCGTGACCGACCTCCACTGAAAGACTGGCTCGCCGCACACCGCTTCGCGGCTTCTTCGTGTGCAGCGATCCTGGTGCCGAGCAAGTAGACCGAGCGCCGGGGTTCTCTCAGCTCGCTGGCTCGACCCAGTAGAACTGTCGGTGCCCCCGAGCGGTGAACATCCGCTCCAGCGCGTCGGCCTTCGCAAAGCTGTGGAATCGGTCGATCTCGAACCGGTTGGCGTTGTCGTCCTCGCGCCAGAGCGACCCTCTACGCAAAATCGAACCGGCGTGCATCCGACCTGCGCGGCGAAGGTGTCGCGGTCGATTGCCAGGACGACCAGCGGATCCTTGTCGCCCAGGAAGCTCTCACCCCGGGTGAGCCAGTCGAGGTACGCACGCAGATCCGAGTCGCGAATGACGTCTCCGTCGTCGTCTCGCTCGTCGATGTTCCACAGTGAGTCGAACACCGACTCGAGCTCCGCCGCCCGAAACGGATCACCCTGTCCGCTGCCCTCGGGCCACAGCTCGCGCGTCCACGCCTTGGCCTGCGCGCGAGTGATGCTGCCGGCGAGCAGCCCTCGGATCGTGTCGATCATCGCCTGCACGCGCCGGGTCTGCTCGAGTCTCTGCCGTGCTTCACGAACCCGAAGATCGGTCACGTCACGAGCATAGATCTCGACGCATCGCTCAGCCACGCGCGAGCGGATTATCGACCTCGGTGTACTCGTAGTCCGACACCCGCTCGCTCAAGCGCATGGCGAACAGCGCCTTCGCTCGCACCCGGGCAGCCAACAAGCGCTCGCGCTCGCTTCGGGCCGTCGCACGCAACCATTGCGGCTCGTCCGGATCCCCTGCCCAGCGGTCGAGCAGCGAGCCCACGCGCTCGCGCAGCCGCGCCCAGCTCTCGCGCTCGGGCACGCCCAGCGCGTCGGCGACCTCGAACACGTGGGCGAGGTGGGCATGAAAGAGCGTGTGCTCGATCTTGCCGCGGACCTCGTCGAGATCGTCGGTGATCGTGAACGAGCGCGGATCCAGCTCGACCGCGTGCCCAGCCTCGCGCAGGCGCCCGCGATGCAGCCGAATCCCGCCCAGGTCACGCACCCAAAAGCCCTGCACCCGCCCGCGGGCGACCACGACCAAGCTGTTCTGCAGGTGGGCCTCGAGCGCCACGCCGTGAGCCACGAACAGGCGCAAGGTCGCGGGCACCAGCAGGTCGAGCCACGCAGCCAGCCCGGCGCGGATTCGCTGCGATCGATCGCCAGGCTCGGCCGCGCAAGCCAGCTCGAGCAGCGTCTGATCCGTACCTGGCCAGCGCTCGCCCAGCGCGGCACAGACCCACGCGCTCGCGCCCTCCGACCCTCCGCCAATTTTGGGGACCGTCCGCAGTATCGCCCCCAGCTCGCTCGCCGAGTCACCGACGCGATCGGGATCCAGCCCCGCGCTGGCCGACTCGGCCATCAACACCAAGGGTCGCACCTGCGGGTCACGAGCACGGATCCGCTCGATCAAGCCCGTGATCGGCGGCCCGTTGCGCACGCTCATCGGCGAGACCGTCCGCCGAGCCGAGGTCGTGTGGACACCGAGCGCGAGCTTGACGTGCATGCCCATGGGCTCGGGCAGCGCCACGGTCCGCATGCTCAGCAGCGCTCGCGCGTCGGGCAGCGCGTTCGCGTCCACGGGGCGGATCGCCGAGCCCCGAAGCCCTGCGAACAACCGCGGCAGGCGTCGCGCTTGGACCGGGTGGACGGGAATCCGCACCCACCCTCGCGGCGGTTGCCCGAGCCAATCGCTACGATCGATCCAGTCGCCACCGACACGCACGAGCCCAGCGTCCACGTCGACGGCCCCGAGCCGACACTTGGCGAGCAGCTCCGGCGCGTGCCGAACCACGTCCGCACGGCCGAGCCCCGCCCGCGTGCGGGTCATGGGATGCCAGGGGTGACCGTCGGTCACGAAGTGCTCGGGATCATTCAGGCGCGGATCGTCGGGTAAACGCTCGGCCAGCCGATCGCGGATCAACCTCGCCAAGCGAGCGCTGGCTAGGTTCTCGATCGACCCCAGCAGCTCGGCGCGCACCCGCGTACGACCTTGCGAGGGATCGGGCAGACGCTCGAGCAGGCAGTCGACGATCTCCAAGGGGTGATCGAGCCAGGCCGCCGCCTCGGGCTCATGGGTGTGGAGGTCGAGTCGATCGAGCTCCAACACCCGCGCACGGACTAGCGGAAAGCGAACCCGACTGCCGACTAGCTCTAGCTCGATCGCCGACGCATCTCGCTGGGCGGGCAGCAGACGCTCACGTGCACACGCGACGAGCGTTCGAGCTGCGATCTCCCGCGTTGCGTCCGACCAGATCGCCGCCAACTCGGCTGGATGCCACAGCTCGGCGATCGCCGAGCCGCCGAGTGCGCCGAGCTCCCGCAGGGGTCCTCGCACCAGCGCGCGCACCCACGCCGACCATGTCGTCCCTTCGTGCAGCTCAGGCCCCATGCTCGAGCTAGAGGGCCCGAGTCGGGTCGGTGGGATGCTCGAAGCCATGGACCCTGAACCTAGCCACGCGACCACGTTTCGACCACTGGCAGTGGACGCCCCTCGAGAACCAGCCTAACTTCGAAGCCATGGACGGCGCGCGCGAGGTCGCTTGGGCGGTCAGCCGAGTCGGATCGACCCGTGACCTCGATGGTGAATTCGACGCGCTGGTCCACGAGCTCGAGCAGAGCTGGGTAAGCCTGTTCCCCAAGCGGCTCGGCTACCGCACCTCGACCGAGCAGACCCGCGAGGGCTCGACCCACTCCGTTCGCTGGCGCGTCGAGCGAGGCGACTTCATCGGTCAGGTCCAGCTCTGCCGCGAGGGCGAGCGCGAGGGAGACGAGGTCGGCGTGATCCGTGCGGTCGCCTCGGCGGAGTCACAACAGCTGCAGATCGTGTCCCGTCGTGGCGCTCGCGTGGTCGCTTGCTCGCGCGGGTGCACGACCGCGATCGGCGTGCTGCTCGGGATCGGCTTTTGCTGGTTCGCTGCTGGCACGACCATGGTTCCCGTGATCGGCGGCCTCTTGCTGACCGTGCTGACCAGCACCCTGGTGTTGGTGGGCAGCACGCTCGGCGCACGGATCGGCGAGGGGCTGGCCGCTCGCCGGCGCAACGAGGTCGAGCTGGCGCTCCAGGCCGATCCGGGCGTGCAGGCCGATCTCAAGCGTTGGAGCAGCCTTAGCCGTCAGCTTCGCTGGCATCGTCGCGCGCTCAGCCGGAGCCTTCAGGGGGCGCCCTTTCGGCGCGCGGTGGTGGATCCCGAGCTCGGCTGTTAGCAGGCTGCGCAAACGAAGAGGCCTTCAGGCTCACAGCCTGAAGGCCTCTGGTTCGCTGTTTGTGGAGACGATTCAGTCGACGGTGGGCGGCTTCGGACCGTCGTGATCGTCGTCGTCATCACCCTTCTTGGGCCTGTCCTCGACGCTGAACCCGACCAGGCAGCGAGTCGAGCCCGCGCCGTCCTTGAAGCGGGGGGTGACCTGGGTGACCTTGCGGTTGGAGAACGCGTCGAGCAGCGCCGCGACCAGGTTCTCGGGCAGGCCTTTGTTCGCGCAGGAGGTGCCTCCCCAGCGGTACTCCTGCGTCTTCTTGCCGGTCCGAATCACGACGCGGCCGTGATACTGGACGTAGGTATCGGCGGTGGAGTGGTTGATCTCCACGACCTCGAGGGAGCCTCGGGACCCGAGCTCGTCGGCGGCGAGGGCCGTGGTCGGCAGGGCGAGGGAGAAGAGCGTGGCGAGGACGACGAGGGGGCGAGTCAGGGACATGGAGTTCTCCGCGAGAGGGGGTGCGCCGGTTTGGTGCAATTTCGTCGGCGGCATGATCACGGAATTCGCAGGGCGGCGAATCCAGCGCTCCAGCCGGCGAGCCGCTCGTCGACGCCCGCCTATCCGAGTGGATTCAACTGCGGTTTGGCCTCTCGACCGTCCAATTCGCGTGTTTCGATACCTTTGCTCGCCCGACCGGTTCGCTTCGAACCCTGGTCGCCCGACCCTCTCTTCGGTGTGAGGAATCGGGCAGACCTCGAGCCCCAGCCCCTGCGCTCGGAGCGGGTCCGCTCTCGAAGTCGGGCTCGCGTGGGTTTTTTTCTCGCGGGCTGGCCGCTTGCTAGCCTGATTGGGCAATCGCATGCCCGTCGCGACACGATCCACTCGTCCTCGAGTCGGCCGGCCCTGGGGCGCGGGCTCGCTCGTCGTTCTCCTCTCGCTGACCTCCGCTGCTTGTGCCCACTCGCGGGCCCCGGTCGAGAGCGAGGCGATCGACGCCGATCGTCAGACCGAGGTCGCCCAGCTGCGGCGCGAGAACGCGGCCCTGCGCACGCGCGTGCAGAACCTCGAAGAGCGGGTCCGCATGCTCGAGCAGGGCGGGAGCCTGGCGTGGGGCGAGTCCGAAGGGGAGGGCGAGTGGTCGAGCGCCTCGATGGAGGTGCCGACCGACACCGGCGAGGTCGAGGAGGTCGGCCCGCGCAAGCTCCCCGTCGTCAAGCTGCAGCCCAAGAACGGCGGAAAGATCAGCGCCGGACCGGCCAAGGGCGCCCCGCCGCCGGTCGAGGTCTCGGTCCGACCGAGCGGATCGATCAGCCTCTCGAACGTGCCCAACAGTGGCGCGCCCGAGTACGACGAGGCGATCGACGCGTACGGTGACGATAGCGGCACCTGGAACGGCGAGTCCTACGACGCCGATGCGGGCACCGGAGAGACCGCGAGCTATCGGCTGGTCGGCAGCAAGCTGGTCGAGGCGACCCAGCGCAAGCCCGCGACCGTGACCGGCAAGAAGGATCGTGACTCCGGGGTCGCTGGCGACTACGAGCGCGCGATGGATACCTATCGCGCAGGCAAGTACGCCGACGCCGAGGCGGCCTTCGAGGAGATCGTCCGCGATCACCCCAACCACGACTACGCCGACAACGCGCTCTATTGGCAGGGTGAGGCCGCCTACGACCAAGCCCACTACGCCGACGCGCTCGAGGCCTTCACCGCGGTGGTCGAGCGCTACGGCGGTGGCGGCAAGGCCCCCGACGCGCTGCTCAAGATCGGTCTGTGCTACGGCCGCTTGGGCGACACCGCCAACGCCCGCGACGTGCTCACGCAGCTCGTCGCCGCCTATCCGCGCAGCGAGGCCAGCAAGATCGCCAAGCGCAAGCTGGCCGAGCTCGAGGATTGAGGTTCGCCATGACACTTCAGGCTTCAACGCGTCTGCTCTCGTCTTGCGTTCGGCTCGGGGCCCGGCTCGGACTGCTGACGCTCGTCGGCTTCGCGCTCGTCGGATCGGTCGAGGTCTGGGCTGCTCCTCCCGACACTGGTGCCGGGCCCGCGCGCGAGCCGAGCGGCGGTGCTCCGGCCGGTGGCGGCACGAGCATCAACATCGGTGGCTTTCAGCCGCCTCCGGACGCGCAGTTCGATCCCAACACGACCGCCGACCCGGGGCTGCTCGATCGTCCCCAGCAAGGCGCGGCCGATCAGACCTACGGACCGACCGGGCGCAACGGCGACGCGGCTGGCTACGACATCATCGATCCGCAGCTCTACGAGATCGAGGGCGGGTGGAATAACGAGCTCCCCGATTATCATATTGTCCAGGAGGGCGACACGCTCTCGGGGATCTGCGAATACTATTATGGCGATCTCTATTTGTGGCCGAAGGTCTGGTCGTACAATCCACATATCACGAATCCGCACTGGATCTTTCCGGGTGATCGGGTTCGTCTGACCGATCCCTACGAGACCGAAGGCGCTGGTAAGGGCCCGCGCGGGCCCGGGCTCGGCTACGCCGAGACTTACGATCCCCGCGAGGACGCCCAGGAGACCTACCTGCTCGAGCGCTACGCCTTCATCAGTGACGATGAATTGGCCAAGTCGATGGAGGTGGTCGGGGGCGGCGACGCCAAGGTCATGATGGGCACCCTCGACACCGCATACATTGGCTACGACGAGAACAACCCGCCGATCCCCGGTGAGCGGCTGAGCGTCTATCAGCCCAAGAAGCCGGTCCACGACGTCAAGATCAAGGGCAAGAAGGGCCGCAAGCAAAAGAAGGGCAAGCGGATCGGCTGGCTGGTCGAGGTCGTCGGCGAGGTCTACGTGACGCAGGTGGCCGAGAAGTCGGCCGAGGCGCAGATCGTCGACTCGGTCCAGCCGGTCGAGCGTGGCCAGCGGGCCGGAGAGCTCAAGACCCGCTTCACGCGGGTCTCACCGACCGCCAACGAGGTCACCGCCAATGGAGTGGTCGTCGAGACCATCCGCGAGCAGACCATCAACGGCGAGCAGATGTTCGTGATCGTAAACCTCGGCGACGCCGACGGCATCAAGCGCGGCAACACCTTCGAGGTGGTCGAGAAGGGTGACGGCTACTCGCCCGATCACCGGCTCTACCAGCCCTACGAGGAGGGCCACCCGCGCCGCGTCATGGGCCGGCTCTTGGTCCTGCAAGTCGAAGAGGACAGCGCGCTGACGGTCGTGACCCACTCGCTGCAAGAGGTGACGATCGGCAACCACGTCGAGATCACTAAGGCCGGCGAGGAGCCGGAGGACTTCGAGCCTTACGACGCGAGCAAGCGAGACGAGCGGCGCAAGTCGGTCGAGGGCTCGGGCAAGGCCAGCAGCGACGATGATTCGATCGAGGCCGAGGGATCTCTGCGGGTTGGCTACTGACTAAGTTCGAGCTCGCAGCCAGCGGCGCAGCTCGACGTCGTCGTGCTCGCGCGCCCAATCACCCAGGTGCGCGAGCAGGGTGATTCGCGCGGGCCCGAGCCGATCGATCAGCTCGAGCGCCTGCTCGCGGACGCGGCGGGTGGGCTCGTTGGTCACCCGCCGCAGCAGCGGGGCACGTAGCTGCGACGGACGGGCGCCCGGCTGCTGCAGCCGCTCGAGCGCTCGCATGCGCAGGTCAGGGCGTGGGTCTGCGAGCGCGCGTCCGATCGCGGTCCGCTCGCGCGCCGACCAGACCCCCGGCTCGTCCGGCTCGCCCGCGATGAGCGGGAGCGGCAGCTCGCGATCGTCGAGCAACAGCTGAAAGAGATCTGGGAGCGCGCTGGCCAGCTCGTCGCGTCGGGCGTGCAGCAGCTTGTCGAGCTGCGCGTGCGCCTCTTCGTGGGCCTCGGGCTGGGCCTCGGCGAGCTCGAAGTCCAGCATCCGCAACCGGCTTGGATGCCGGGCCGCGTCGCGATCGAGCAGCAAGTCGAGGCAAGCCAGCAAGCCATCCAGCTCGCCACGCAGGCGTACGCGCAAGAGCATGCTCGCGTCGATCCGAGCGAGCAGCGCGGCGAGCCGGGCAGGGGTCGCGGGCTCGAACGCCACGTCGGCGATCCAGCCGTGCTCGCGCAGGACGTGGGGGCGGCCCAGCTCCGGATCGTCGGCGAGGATCAGGCGGCTGCCGAGCTGCTCCCGCAGCGCCGCCGCGCGCCGTCGGGCGGCCCGTCGCTCGTCGGGCGAGAGCCGAGCGCCGTCGAGTTGCATCCGCAGCGCCAACCATTCCCCGAGTGGGTCACCCTCGGCCTGCAGCCGATCGATCGTGACAATCATCGTGGCGATCTGCTCGGGGTCCCACATGGTGACTCGGCCACTAACTGTGGCTCGATTCTCCATCGATCTGACCCGTTCGGCAGTAGAGCGGCGTAGATGGCCGAGTTGGCGAAATCCATGGCACCATGCGTGGCCAATGCCGGCCTACCCCGATCCCGCGCGCGTGCTGGCGGCGATCCATGCCGTGCAGACCCGGCTCGTTCGCGGCGAGCCGCCCGCGGGTCTGCTGGTCGACGCGGTCCGGACCGCCGTCGAGCTGAGCGAGGCGGCGCTCGGGTTGCTCGCGCTGGTCGAGGGGGATGCCGACGCCCGTCCGATTGTGCGGGTCGACGCGGTGTTCGCCAGCGAGCGGCCGGGCGCGAGCGAGGTGCTGGCGTGGCTCGGTGATCGCCTGGCCGACCCGCGGGCGCGACCCAAGCCGCTCGCGACGCTGCTCGCGACCAGGTCGCCACACTGGCAGGGCTACGACCCGCGCATGCCTACGCTCGACAACCTGTTGGTGTTGCCGAGCCAAGGTCCACACACGCGGGCGCGGCTGTTGCTCGGCAACCGTGAGGGCGGCTTCGATGCAGCGCTCGCGGCCGCGCTGCAACCGATCTGGGCGACCTGCGAGATCCTGCTCGATCTCCGTCGCCGCGAGCGCTTGCAGGCCGAGCGGGAGGTCTCGCTCGAGTATGCAGCCCGGCGCTTTCAAACCTTCATGGACGCGGCCGACTGCCTCGCGACCCTGACCGAAGGGCGACGCATGTTGTGGGCCAACCGCTACTTTGCCGACGAGGTCCGGCTGCCGCTCGAGCAGGTCGCCGGCCGGACCGAGGACGACGTGCTGCCAGCGACGGTCGCCGCTCGAACCCGCGACCTCGACGACGAGGTGCGGAGCAAGGGCGCGATGGTCCGCGTGCTCGAGCCGACCCTCGGCAGCGACGGCGAGGTGCGGTGGTGGCAGGTGATCCGGTTCCCGCTGCCGGGTCCGCATGGCGAGCTGCAGATCGGCGGCCTCGCCTACGACGTGACCGAGCACGTCCACACGACCGCGGCCTTGCGCGAGCGCGAGTCGGAGCTGGCCGAGGCCCAGGAGCTGGCCCGGACTGGCCGCTGGACCTGGGATGTGCAGCGCGATCGCGTCACCTGGGATCTGATGTTCCAGCGTCTGGCCGGGCTCGCCGGCGTCGAAGAGCTGAACCTCGAGGGCTTGCTCGGCCTCCTGCACCCGGACGACGTGGCGATGAGCAAGGCTCGGCTGGCCGAGGCGGTGCGCGAGGGCTCGTCTCGCTTCGTGCTCGAGCATCGCCTGCTGGTCGAGGGCGAGATCCGCGAGCTCTTCGTGGTCGCTCGCGTGCGACGAGGGACCGACACTGGCCCGCAAGTGATCGCGGTCGCGCAGGACGTCAGCGAGCGGCGTCGGCTCGAGCGGACCCGGCGGGAGCTGCAGGCCAAGGCGCAGAAGTACGAGAGCCTGGCCGTGCTCGCGGGCAGCGTCGCGCACGAGTTCAACAGCTTGCTGGTCGGGATCCTCGGCAACGCCGGCATCGCGCTCGACGACCTCGACGAAGACAGCCTCGCGGCGGCGTGCGTGCACGACATCGAGGCCTCGGCCGAGCAGGCCGCCCGGCTGACCCGCCAGATGCTGGCCTTCTCCGGCCGTGGGCGCTTCGTGACCGAGCCGATCGATCTCGGCGCGCTGATCTCCAGCATGACCAGCGCGGTCCATGCCGCGGTCTCGCCGACGGTCAGCGTCCGTCTCGCTCTGCACCCGGACCTGCCGATGATCGAGGGCGACGTCGCGCAGCTTCGCCAGCTCGTGCTCAACCTCGTGACCAACGGCTCCGAGGCGATCGGCGATCGGGTCGGCGAGATCGTGCTGACCACCGGGGTCGGAGATGTCGACGCCGAAGTGCTCGCGGGCGCCGTCGCGGGCGCCGAGCTGCCGCCCGGCCGCTACGTGTGGCTCGAGATCCGCGACACCGGCACGGGCATGGACGAGGCCACGCTCCTGCGCGCGTTCGAGCCGTTCTTCTCGACCAAGGCTACGGGCCGCGGCCTGGGGCTGGCGGCGGTGCTCGGGATCGTGCGCAGCCACGGCGGGGCGCTCTTGGTCCGCAGTAGCCCACGGGCAGGGACGAGCGTGCGAATGCTGCTGCAGCCGCGGGCGGCCAGGAGCGAGGCCGATCGCAACGATCCCGGTTGGAAGCGCGTGGCTCTGCGCTGAGGAAGGCCCTGCAAGCCTCGCTCGCGCGGGCCGACAAGCTGGCGTGACCACGCCAGACTTCCTCGCCCACGATCCCACGCCCATCGACGCCGCCTCGCTCGGCCTCAAAGGCTTCCCCTCGCTCGAGCTGCTCGGCCCGCTGCCCGAGCGACCGCGCCTGGCCGTGATTGGGAGCCGAGCCGCGCACCTTCGCTTCATGACGGCCGTCGATGCGGTCGTGGACGCCGCGGTCGAGTGCGGATGGTCGCTGGTCTCGGGCGGTGCGATCGGCATCGACGCGAACGTTCACGCGGCCGCGCTGCGTCGCTCGCAGCCGCAGGTCGCCGTGCTCCCGTGTGGGCGCGATCAGCCCTATCCGTCCAACCACCTCGAGCTGTTCGCGGCCATGCACGCGGCGCCCGAGGCCGCCCTGCTGTTTGCCCAGCCGCCCGGGACCCCGACGAGCCGGGGCATGTTCGTCAGCCGCAACCGGATCGTCGTGGCGCTGGCCGACGCGATGATCGTCGTCGAGGCGTCGCTGCGCTCTGGCTCGATCGGCACCGGCCGGCTCGCGCGGCGGCGCGGCGTGCCTGTGGCCGCGTTCGCCGGGTCGAGTGGTTGCGCGACGCTGATCGCCGAAGGGGCCGACTCGCTGCCCGAGCCCCGCTCGCCCCTCGACGCGCTCGAGCACGCGCGCCTGCGCGAACGAGTACTCGGCTGGCTGTGTGCGTGCAGCGGCGGCGACTCGGGAGCGAGCGCGACATCATCGTGGCCGGCCGAGCTGGTGTGGTTGCGGGACGCGTTGCTCGACGCGGGGCCTCGGGGCGCGACCCTCGATCGACTGCCCAATCCAGGCTTCGCGGCCCTCGGCTTGTGCGAGGCCGAGCTGCTCGGGTTGGCCGCCGAGGCCTCGCCCGGGCGCTGGATCGTGCTCGAACGCTGACCGCCGCGTTGCTGCGAGTTCACCCGCGGGCGCTTGCCAGCGCCGGCTCGCAGACGGAAAACCCCCGCGTGCCCAAGCCCTACTTGGCGTCCGCAGGCTTGCTGACCTTCGCCCACCGAGGCGGCGCTGCGTTGGCGCCGGAGAACACGCTCGAGGCGTTCCGCCAAGGGCTCGAGCTGGGCTGCGAGCTGATCGAGACCGACGTCCACATGACCCGCGACGGGCACGTGGTCTGCTTGCACGACCACGAGCTCGAGCGCACGACCAACGGCCGCGGCAAGGTCTGGGACTACACGCTGGCGGAGCTGCGCCGCTTCGACGCTGGCTACTGGTTTCGCGCCGCCGATGGCAGTCGACCCTTCCGAGGCCGCGGCGTGGTGATCCCGACCCTCGAAGAGGCCCTCGCGCTCGCGCCCGACCTGCGGCTCAACCTCGAGATCAAGCAGCGCAGCCCCGCCATGGTCGCCGCGCTGTGGCGCTTCATCGACGATCGTGGCCTGCACGATCGCGTGCTCGTGGCCTCCGAGCAGGACGAGCTGGTCCGGGAGTTCCGCAACCTCGCGCGCGGGACCGTGGCGACCTCGGCAGGCAAGCGCGAGATCCTGGCGTTCTGGCTGGCTGTGCGGGCCAAGCTGATCGATCGCCTGCCGATCGAGTACGAGGCGCTGCAGGTCCCCATCTATTACCGAGGGCTCGAGGTCGTGGACGCGGCGTTCGTCCGCGCAGCCCACCGCCGCGGCGTGCAGGTCCACGTGTGGACGATCGACGAGGCCGAGACCATGCGCGCCCTGGTCGAGCTGGGCGTCGACGGCTTGATGACCGATCGCCCCGACCGCTTGGCCTCGCTCGCGCGCGAGCGCAGCTAGCCGAGATCTGCTCGGCGCCGACCCCATGCAGATTCGATCCGCGCGGATCAAGAAAACCGCCCGGCTCGTTGCGTGCCCATCCTCCCTGCCGGATCTTTGCCGGCCCCACGCTCGCCGTGGAACGATTCGCGTGCTCATGCTGCTGAGCCTCGTGATGATCCAAGGCGAGCTCGACGAAGGCGAGATCGCGGCCCTCTACACCCAGGTCGGCTACCGCGAGTGCGAGGCCGTCGGCGAGCCAGTGCCCGGCATCGCCGTGCTCAGCCTCGTCGAGGAGGCTCGCCCGGTCCGACCCCAGTGCGAGTTCCTGCGCCACTGCGTCGATCAGGGCTGGACGGTCCTGTCCGACGAGTCCGGCAACCTCGCGCTCGCGCGCAACGAGCTGTGGACCAGCCTCGCTCGTCAGCGCGGCACCCGAGTGGTCGTCCTGCACGGCGAGCCCGATCCCGGCATGCGGGCGTTCGCCCTGCACGAGCGCGACGGCAGCCGCCGCGCCGTCGCGCAGTGCGAGGACGAGCGGCACGAGATCGGCCGACCGCTCGCGATCGAGGCCGCCTTTGCTCACCGGCCGCTGACCGTCGACGATCTCGTGCTGATCGTGCAGAGCCTCGGAATCGACTTCGAGCGGCTCAACGTGTTGCCGCTCTACACCGTGATGTCCGCACGCCCTGCGCTCGCGCTCGCCGTCTGATCTGACGCGCGCCATTGCGCGGG
>CBFGLP010001449.1:0-5926 GCA_965649595.1 uncultured Myxococcales bacterium
CTCGAGTTCTTCGGCGACGCGGTGCTCGATCTGGTCGCCGCCGATGTGTTGTGGCGGCGCTTCCCCGAGCTGCCCGAAGGTCCGCTCACTCGCTTGCGCGCGGCGGTGGTGTCGGAGCGCTCGCTGGCCAAGGCGGCGCGGCGGATCGGGCTCGGACCCTGGCTCTACCTCGGTCGCGGCGATGAGCAGCGGGGCGCTCGCGAGCGCGATGGTACGCTCGCCGACGCGCTCGAGGCGGTGCTCGGCGCGGTGTTCCTCGACGCGCGCGCATCCGGGCGCGAGCCGACAGCCGCGGCCGCCTCGGTGTTCGAGCGCATGTTTGGGGAGCAGGTCGGCAGCCTCAGCGCCGACGATGGCGTGGATCCCAAGTCGGCGCTGCAGCAGCTCGTGCAGGCCGAGCGGCGGCTGACTCCCATGTACGTGCCGGTCGGCGAGGCGCCGCCGCCCGAGCAGCCTTACTGGCGCGCTCGCGTCGAGCTGCGCGAGGCCGGCGAGGTCGAGGTGCTCGGCGAAGGCGAAGGTCGCAGCCTGCGGGCGGCCGAGCGCGCGGCGGCTCGGGCCGCGCTAGCCAAGCTGCGCGGACAGGACGACTGACAGCCTAGCGAGCAATCCGGCCCTTCACCGCGCGCTCTTGCCCGAGCTCGCCTGAGCCGGGCCGTCGTCATCGCTTGGGAATGGGCACGCCTGCGGAGCGGAGTTTCGTTTCGAGCAGGTTGTTCAGCTTCGCCCAGGCTGGGGCCTGGTCGTTGCCGTAGTCGCTGATGATCCTGTACCGGGCGTCGGAGTCGTCGGTTCGGCCTTGGAGGCTGGTCAGGATCGCCAGTAGCCCTGGATTGGCGAGGAAGTGGTCGGTCAGGACGGTAGCGAGTTCCTCGATGCGGGGGTCGTCTGGCTCCCAGCTCGCGGTTTCCAAGCAGCGCTTGGACATTTCGACGAACTCGGTGTCGTCGAGGGCGTGCTCGACCTGGGTGAGGTAGTCCTCGAAGCCCTCCGGGGCCAACGCCCTGGCCAGCACCAGGCCCTCCCGGTAGTTCGCCACCTCGTCGGCGGTGAGGCCGAATTCGGGGAGCCGGTCCAGGAGCGCGCGCGCCCGGTCGGGCAGCAGGACCCCGTCGCCGTCGGCGAGCCGGTGCAGCATGTCGCGTCGGGCGATCAGGTCATCGATCCGTTCGGTGAGGCGCCGTTGGACGTCGGCGATGCCGGCGGCGTACTGCTCGGCGTCGGCATCGAGCAGCGTCCCGATCTCGGCTAGCGGCACCCCGGCGGTGGCCAGAGTCCGGACCTGGACCAGCCGGAGCAGCTCGGCCGGTCCGTACCGCCGGTAGCCGGAGCTGTCGCGCCGCGGTTCGTCCACAAGCCCGTGCTTGTGGTAGTGCCGCACGGTCTTCACCGTGACACCGGAGAACGCCGCCGCCTGACTGATCGTGACGCCCTTGCTCATCTGCTCAGCCGACTCCGTGCTCGAGGATGGCGGTGACCTCGCGAACCGCGTCGGCGACGGCACGGGAATCCTTGCGCAGGATCTTCTCGTGGTTGCTCGCGACCGTCGAGCTCACCCGGACGTTCGGGTGAGCGGCGAGGATCGGATCGAGCGTAGCGCGTGCCGCTGCCATGGTCTCCGTGTCGGCGCCGCGGTGGGCGCCGGTGGCCACGATGAAGCGAACCGGGCAGGTCACGCGGTCGTAGACGGGCTCGATGGCCGCGCAGATCTCATTGCACTCGATATTGATCTCGGCGTGTTGATCGGCGCTCATCCGCGCGGCCAGACCCATGAGACTTGCCAGCGGCAGCATCAATCGCATCCGTCGGAACAGCCGCCGGATGTACTCCCGGCCCGCTTCGCCGGTCAAGCCGCACGGATAGGCGCCGTCCACCGAGACGATGCCGGCGGCGCGGCCCGGATTCCGAGCGGCCCAATGCACTGCGAGCGCCGCCCCGTAGGACCAGCCCACCAGCAGCGGCCGGTCCACCCCGGTCGCCTCGAGGACGGCGTCGATATCGCGGAGGGCCGCCTCGAACGAATAGTCCGCCGAACGCTTGGATCGGCCCCGGGCGCGCTCGTCGTACGTAATGTGTCGCCACTCGGGCCCGAGTTCGGCGATGACGCGCCGCCAGTGCGACTGGTCGGCGTACGAGCCGTTGAGGTAGACCACGGGGATGCGGGACCCACCGGTGTCGGTCACCGCCAATGCCGTGTCTTCGAACGGCACCATGCCGGACCAGGCCGTTTTTGCCGAGTTTGTCGAGTTCGCGTGGTTCATCCGAAAAGCGTGAGCCCTGACCCAAGGTCAAGGTCAAGCCCGCGGAGAAATCGATCGGTTTCCGCACTGGCCGCTCGCGGCCGACTCAGGCCCCGTCGGATGTATCGCCGGCAGTCGTGGTCAGCCACATGCCGACCTGCTGGATCGTGAGCAAGCCGCCGACGCGCGTGAGGTCGGGGCCTCGCTCGTGCAACTCGAGGTTGGCCAGCTCCATCGCCAAGCGAGGCAGCAGCACGTCGGCCAGCGTGTCGGCCCGATCCTCGACGCCGAGGTCGCGAGCCCGCGCGAGCAAGTCGTCGCGGACGCGCGGATCCAGGTGGCCGCCTATTAGTAGCGCATCGCGTGCCCACAGAAGGTCGTCGCCGGTCAGCGGGCGCAGGCCGGTCGCGGGTCCCCCTGGCATGTGTGCGCAGATGATCGCCGTGCGCACGAGGTCGCCCAGAAGCACGCGCGTGGGCTCGTCGACGCGGGTCAACCAGACTGGATCGACGCCATAACCTTCGGCGGCGAAGGTCAGCCGGGCGAGCGCCTCGGCCTCGCCGATCAGCGAGGTCGCGCGGGCCAGATCGGCGAGGCTGCGCAGCGGGCGATGACCCTGCTTCTCTTCGAGCGGCAGCTCCGGATACCAGCGTACGAAGGTGGCGAGCGCCGGGCCCCACGGACGATCGAGCAGCGAGCCGACCTCGCGCAGCGAGACCTGGCCGGCCTTGTGCAGGGCGAGCGCGGCCTTGCGTAGCTTGGCGAGCGGGCCGTAGCCGTGCCGGAAGAGCTTGCGCAGCCCGACGTCGGCGATCCGCTCGGCCAAGAAGCCTTCGGGATCGATGGGTTGCTCGCTAGCGACCAAGAGCTCGAACGACAGGTTCAAGGTCGCCTGCGCCTGCTCGATCGCACGCTCTTGCAGGGCCTCGTCGCCAGGCTCGAAGCGCTGCGCCGCCATCAGCTCGTTGGCCAGCAATGCGAACTCGCGCAGGCGCAGGTCGTACTCCTCGTCGCCGAGCCGCTGCATCACGCGGCGCAGCAGATCCTTGCCCTCGCCGCGCAGCGAGGGCGTGAGCGCGACGATCTTTGTCGGGATCCGGGGCACCTCGGGTTGGGCGGGACGCGAGCCGTCGGCTGCGCGTGGCTCGGGCTCGGGGCGATCTCGGCCCATCGCAGCGTCGCGACCGAGCGGGCTGAACAGCTTCATCGCCTCGTCCCAGACCGGGAACCCGAGATCGGCGAGCCGGCCTCGACGCCAGCGCAGCAGATCCTCCTCGACCTCGGCGTAGAGCGCCCACTTGATCGACGAGACCAGCTTGCGGCCCTCGACCATGTTGTCTTCGTAGATCGCCTCGAGCACGCGCAGGGTCATCGTGCCGAGCTCGTTGTCGGGTACGCCGACGATGTAGAAGCCGTCCGGGGTCTCCCAGGTCTGCAGCGCGCCGAGGTCGTCGAGCACCTGCTGGCGCTGCTCGTCGTCGTCGGGCTCGAGCTCGGCGACCGCGGTCGCGGCCGCGGTCGCCAGCACCCACAGCTCCGGATCGGTGTCGTACATCAGCTGGACCAGCCGGCCGCGCTCGTCGTGGCTCTCGCGGTAGGCCTCGGCGATCCGATCGAGCCACTCGCGAGCTCGGTAGACCGCGAGTCGGTCCTTCTCCCACGCGTCGAGGTCGAAGATGCCGGTGATCTGCTCAGGCGTCGCGTAGGGCAGCAGCAGATCGAGGCGCTGCTCGGTCCGTAGCTTGCGGGCGACGGTCACGAAGCTCTGCACCGGCAGCGCCTGGACGATCTCGGGCGCGTCGTCGCGAGCCTCGAGCGAGAGCGGCTCGTCGACGACGAGCTGGATGTCCTCGGGCGCGAGCTCGACGGGGCGGTCCGGGCGGCGGATGTCGGGCGTGCTCACGGCCGGCAAGGGTAGTCCCGATTTCTCGGCTTGGAAGCTCGCGCCGCTGCCCAGATGGCGGATCGATGGTCAGCAGCACGGCGCCAGCGGTGTAGGGTGGGGGACATGTCCGTGTCCTCCTCGCGGGATCGTGCGCACGACGGCGAGATCGCGCGGGCGCTCGGGATCGTGCGGCGGGTGCTGGCGGATCTACCGGCCGGGCGCGCACGTCGACTCCTGATCGCATGCTCCGGTGGGGCTGACTCGGTCACGCTCGTCGGTCTGCTCGATCTGCTGCGGCGCAAGCAGGAGCTGGAGCTGGCGATCGGCCACGTCGATCACGGCCTGCGTCCGGAGTCGGCGCGCGAGGCTGAGCAGGTCGCGGCACTCGCCGAGCGACTCGGGCTCCCCCACCGCAGCACCCGGGTCTCGCTCGGGCGTGGCTCGGGTCTACCCGCGCGTGCTCGAGCGGCCCGACGCGAGGCTCTGCTCGCGCAGGCGCACGAGCTGGATGTAGGCACGATCGCGCTCGGGCACACGGCGACTGATCAGGCCGAGACGATGCTCATGCACATGGTCCGGGGGGCGGCGCTCGACGGGCTCGCCGCGATGCCGAGCCACGATCCTCCATGGTTGCGGCCGTTGTTGAGGCTCACGCGGGCCGAGACCCGATCGCTCGCCGGACGGCTCGGGCTGCCCTTCGTCGACGATCCGACCAACGAGGATCGTGGCCACTTGCGGGTCTTCCTGCGGATGCAGGTGTTGGCGCCGCTACGCGAGCGCCACCCCAACCTCGACCGCGCGCTGGTCAGCCTCGCCGAGGATGCTCGGGACGCCGAGGAGGCGCTCGATCAGTGGGCGCGACGCGAAGAAGCTGGTCGCCGGCGCGGGCTTGATCCGGGACCCGGATCTTCGTGGTCGCTGCTCGACTTTCATGTGCTCCCCCGTGCAGTTCGTACGCGCGCGCTGCGGCACATGTGTGCTCGCACGGGAGTCGACCTCTGCGAGCTGCGACGGCGCACGCTCGACGATCTCGACGCCGCGGCCCTTGCCGTGTCCTTGGCTCGGCATCGGCGGGCCTCGGTGAGCCCGGGCGACGTTCCGTCGCCGGCGCCCAAGCACTGGGACCTCGCCCCGCAACGTCGAGTCACCATCGATCGAAATGGCGTTCACGGAGGCCCCGAGCCGCCGCCCGGCGACCGACCCAACCATTGACCCCCTCCTGACCCAGGGCTATCCTGACCGACGGTCACCTGCGTGAGTGTTCTGGACCGCTCCCTCGTGGACCGAGAGCGACCGACGTGAAGCAACAGACCAAGACCCTCCTCGTGTGGCTCGGCCTGATCGTGGCCGTTTTGCTGCTGGCAAACCTCTTCAACAACAGCCAGAAGGCCGAGCCGATCACCTACTCCGAGTTCCGCGAGCAGGTGGTCGCGGGTGAGCTGGCGGCGAGCAAGACCTCGACCTCGCTCGAGCTCGAGGTCCACCCCAGCCACGTCGACATCTTCTACAAGAAGGATGGCGGCAAGGTCGAGGTCGTCGCGCCGGCGACCGACGAGCTCTACAAGCTGCTCGAAGACAACGGCGTCAAGTACAAGGTCGAGCCTGAAGACGACGGGGTGTTCTTCCAGTTCGCCCTGATGTGGCTGCCGGTCATCCTGATCATCGCCGTGATGGTGATGTTCATGCGGCAGATGCAGGCGGGCGGCGGCAAGGCGATGAGCTTCGGCAAGTCCAAGGCGCGGCTGCTGAGCGAGCACCAGACCAAGGTCACCTTCAAGGACGTCGCGGGCATCGAGGAGGC
>CBFGLP010001450.1:0-2711 GCA_965649595.1 uncultured Myxococcales bacterium
ATCTGTCACCGTCACCGTCGCCGTCGCCGTCACCATCGCCGTCCCCGGTGGGGTCGCCGTCGCCATCACCGGTGGGATCGCCGTCGCCATCACCAGTGGGGTCGCCGTCGCCATCACCAGTGGGATCACCGTCGCCATCACCAGTGGGATCGCCATCACCGTCCCCGTCGCCGGTGGTATCGGTGTCGCCGTACTCGTCGTCGGCAGTGTCGGCGACATCGTCGGAGATGGTGACGACGCAGCCGCTCGCTAGCGCGAACGAGCCGGACAGGAACAGAGCAGTAAAGGGCAGTCGAAAGAGCGTTTGGGTTCGCATCCTGTCTCGCTCATGTCCGCCGGGCGCCGTCGCTCGCACGGTCCGGCTAGCGGCCGAATGTGAGCTAGCGGCGTGGCTGGGCTGTCGCGGTGGAAAGTCGCTTGCCCGAGGCGTATATGCGATCGCATGTCGATCGGCGCCCGGTTGATGTCGAGCAACACCAACTTCGTCCGCGAGGCCTGGGACCGGCTCGCCCCGCTGCCCGGCGGCAAGCTAGCCTTCTCCAAGCTGACCGGGTTGATGGCCCCCTACACCCGCACGGTGCACGCTCGGGTGGTCGAGCTGCGGCAGGACTACTGCAAGACCGAGCTTGCCGACCGCTGGAACGTCCGCAACCACCTGACCTCGGTCCACGCGATCGCGCTGGCCAACCTCGCCGAGATGACTGGCAACCTGGTGGTCGCCTACTCGTTATCCGACGACGCTCGCTTCATCGTGTCGGGGATGGAGCTCGAGTACGTCAAGAAGGCTCGCGGCACGATCACCGGCGAGTGCTCGTGCGAGATTCCGCGCTCTAGCGAGCGGCTCGAGGTGCTGGTGCCGGTGGTGCTCAGTGATCGGCAGGGCGACGTGGTCACCCGGGCGACCCTGCGCACGCTGATTGGCCCCAAGAAGACCTAGTGTCCTACGAGGGCTAGAGCCCAAAAATGAAGAGGGCCGCGGATGCGGCCCTCTTCGTTCCAGCGAGTGATCCTCAGGGCGTCGGCGGTGCGCCTCGCCCTTGGCCACCGAGCAGCATCGAGAGCCGCAGCAGGCCGCCCCGGTCGCCCACGCGATCGCAGACCCGGTAGGGCGGCGTGAGCGGGTTGCCTTGCTCGTCCTTCTGCGCGAGGTCGCCGTAGTTCATCAGGCGCTTGAGCTGGGCCTCGTTGACGCGGATGTCGGTCTTGGCCTTGCCGATGAAGCACTGCTCCTTGGTCAGGCCGCTGATCACCCCGTTGGCCTGCAGCTGTGCGGCGCTGCGGTAGAGCTCGGGGCGGGCCTTGGCGAAGCCGTCCTTGTCGGCCTTTTGCTTGTCGTCGACCTCGGCGATCAGGATGCCGCCGGGGACCTCGAAGGTTCGATCGAGCATGGTGTCGGGCTCGGCCGCCCACGCGGCCTCGTTCAGCTCGTTTTGCGCTCCGATGCCGGGGATCGGCTTGCCATAGGTGAACAGGCCGGTCTCCTCGACCTTCGGCGCGTCGGCCTTGCTGGGGTCGGCTCCTGGAGCGCCTCCGAGCGGCAGCTCCTCGATCGGATCGGTGCCTGGCGTCCCGAGCTTCGGAGTGGCCGCGCCGAACAGGCTGTCGAGGCTCTTGCCCTCGCGGATGGCCAGCAGCGCCTCGTCGGCAGCCTGCTTGGCCAGCTCGCGACCACGGGCGCTTCGGACCATGTCCTCGGCCAGCTCGCGGCGAGCGTCCGCCTCGGGCACGTCGCCCTCGCGGTGACCCTCGACGGTGATCAGATAGTAGGCGTCCGCGCCCTCGAGCACGGTCGAGACCTCGCCGTCAGCCAGCTTCTGCGCGGCCGCGTCGATGACCGGATCGAGACCGCTGCCGGTGTCGGTCACCTGGGTCCATCCGAACAGGCCGCCACCACGAGCGGTGTCGGGATTCTTGGAGATCTCGCGGGCGACCGCAGCGAAGCGCTCGCCACCTTCGACGATCCGGATCCGCGCCTGCTCGACCGAGGCCTTGGCCGCGTCGGCCCGCTGCTGCCACTCGGCCTTCAGCGCCTCGTCGGCGTCGGCCGGCGGAGCGATCGGCTTGGGCACCTCGATCAAGCGCAGCTTGACCTGCGCGGGCAGCTTGAGGAAGCGCGCCTGACCGCGCTCGTAGGCCTCGCCGAGCTCGTCGGGGTGCTCGGCGATGTAGGCGTCGATCTCGGCCGGGGTCGGGTCGACCAGCTCGGCGTAGTCGTTGTGCTCGAAGCGGACGTAGCGGAGCGCGAGCTGGTTGTTGTCCTTCTCGTACTCCTCCCACAGCTCGGACTCGGGCACGACGATCGACGCGGCGATCAGATCGCGGACCTGCTGAGCGAGCAGCTCCTGCCGCTGGATCTCGAGGTAGCGCGGCTCGGACACGCCGAACTCGGGCAGCGAGCCCTTGAGGAACTGATAGTCGAACTCCTCGGTGCCGACCCAGGGCCAGCGGGCCAGCTCTTCGCCGAGCACGACCATGAACCCATCGCGGGTCAGGGTCTCGGCGTCGCGAGTCTCGACCGCGAGCCCGAGCCGCTCGCCCAGCTCGATCAGGACCAGCCGCTCGATCACGGCCTCGAGCACCTCCTCGCGGACGCCCATGATCGCCGCCTGCTCGCCTTCGGGCAGGGGCACGATCTGCGAGATCGCCCGCGATTGGTACGCGAAGTCCTCCTTGCTGACGTTCTCGCCGTGGACCTTGACGTACTCGCCCTC
>CBFGLP010001451.1:0-1936 GCA_965649595.1 uncultured Myxococcales bacterium
CAGTGGGCGGCATAGGTCTGGACATCGACGCAGTCGTTGCCGCACGCGGTCTCGTCGGGGCTGCACATCGGCCCGGTCGTGGTGTCGTCGGTCTCGTCGGTCTCGTCGGTGGTCGTGTCGTCGGTGGTCGTGTCGTCGGTGGTCGCCGTCGTGTCCGTGTCGGCGCTCTCACCGGTCGTGTCGTCGGTCGAGCCCCCAACCTCGTCGTCGCCCGATCCTGCGTTGAAGCAGCCCGTCACGAGCACGAGCGAAGGGAGCGAGCAGGCCAGCGAGAGTCGGAGGGGGCGAGTCATGGTCGCGAGGATAACGCATCGCACATCGGGCTCGGACGATCACTGACGGAGCCGCTCGAGCGTGGCACGTGAGTTGCTAGTCCGCGGCGCATGAGCGATCCGAACCAAGCGATCCTCGGAGTCATCTTGGGCACGGCGATGGGCGACGCGCTGGGATTGCCCCATGAAGGCTTGTCAGCGCGCCGCGTGGCCAAGCGCCTGGGCGATCGACCGCTACGCCACTCGCTGGTGCTCGGTCGCGGCATGGTCAGCGACGACACCGAGCACACCTGCATGGTGGCGCTCGCCCTGATCGAGAGTCGAGGCGAGCCCGAGCGCTTCGCTCGAGCGCTGGCCAGGCGGCTGCAGGTTTGGCTGCTCACGCTCCCGCCGGGGATCGGCTGGGCGACATTGCGCGGCATCGTGAGGCTCTTTGCTGGTTGGTCACCCGCGCGCAGCGGAGTGCGATCGGCTGGCAACGGCCCGGCCATGCGGGCAGCCCTCTTGGGTGTGGTCGCTAACGATCCCGAGCACCTCGCCGCGCTCGTGCGTGCCTCCACGCGGCTGACCCACAGCGATCCGCGGGCCGAGCAGGGCGCGTGGCTGGTCGCGACCTGGGCTCGGTTGGCCGCTCGCGGGCAGATCGACGACACCAGCATCAGGGCGAGCATCGGCGAGGTCGCTGACATCTCGCTGCGCGAGAGCTCGACCCTCGCGCTCGAGCTCGCGTCGACGCAAGCGTCGCGTGACGAGCTGGCACGCGCGCTCGGCTGCGTTGCCGGTGTGTCGGGCTTCGTGGTTCACACGCTTCCTGCGGCCCTCTACTGCTGGCTTCGTCATCGCGGCGATCCACGGGCTGCGATCGAGGCGGCGGTCAGGCTCGGCGGCGACACGGACACCGTGGCTGCGATCGTCGGGGCGCTCGTCGGCGCCGAGCTGGGAGCCTCGGGCTTGCCCGCGGACTGGATCGCCGGCATCCGCGACTGGCCGTTCTCGACCGCGCGCATGCGTGCGATCGCCGGGGCGCTGGCTGGGTCGGATACCCGAGCCCCGCGCTGGCGAGCGGGCGCGAGCTTGCTGCGCAACCTCGGGTTGCTCTGTGTCGTGCTGGTCCACCTCGTGGGCCGCGTGCGCTGCATGTAAATCGAAGCTGAGCGCGGGCTGGTACAACCACCCGACCGATGCCGCTGATCTCGCGCAAGAAGCAGCCCTACCCGATCTCCCCGGGCCTGCGCGCCTACCTGAGCGAGAGCGGTCGCGAGGTCTCGCTGCCGATCCGCTACGAGGACCTGACCCACTACGGCGACACGATCCCGGTCTACGACAAGCGCGGCCGCGACACCTTGTGGGAGTCGGTGCTGTTCCCGGCTCACGAGCGCAAGCCGATCTACTCCGCGCTGGTCGACACCTACGCGACGCTGCGGGTGACCGGCGAGCGCTCGTTGATGCAGCACCTCGTGACCGACCGGGTCGACGTGTGCTCGTACGGCAACACCCAGCCGTTCCGGGTCCGCATCCTCAACACGCTCAACGACAACTTCGACTACTTCTACGTCAAGCAGGCCGACGCTTCGCGCGTGTACGGGCTCGAGCTCGAGCACATCCTCTCGCCCGAACGCCTGGAGTTCATGACCTGCGGCGACACGCTGGTCGAGGCCCACATC
>CBFGLP010001452.1:0-2643 GCA_965649595.1 uncultured Myxococcales bacterium
GGCGCCTGGAACTGACCATCGCCGCAAGTCGCCAGCGCGCACATGTTGTTGCAGACGTCGTTGTCGACGTCGTTGCCGTCGTCGCAGCTCTCGCCCGGGCCCTTGTCCCCGTCGCCGCACACGTTGGGCGTGCAGTCGGACTTGCACGGCTGCCCCGGACCATTGGCATCGCCCGCGTCACAGACCTCGCTGCCCTGCAAGATGCCGTCGCCGCAGACCGGCGCCTTGCAATCGTTGGTACAGGTGTCGGTCGGATCGTTGTTGCCGTCGTCGCACTCCTCGACGCCCGCCTGCGTGAACCCGTCGCCGCAGGTCGCGACCAAGCAGGCGTTGGTGCACTCGTCGGTCTCGTCGGTGTTGGCGTCGTCGCAGTCCTCGCCCGCGTCGACGACCCCGTTGCCACAGAAGGGCCCGTCACCATCGCCGTCGCCGGTCGAGTCGGTCTCGCTGTCGGTGTCGGTCGCGGTCTCGCCCGACTCGGAGTCGGAGTCGGCGCTCTCCTCCGCCGTGCCGCTGCTGTCCTCACCACTGCCTTCGACCTCGTCACCCGAACCGGTCTCCGAGCTGGTGCCGTCGTCGCCGCGCGAGCCAGAGCAAGCCGCGACCAGGAAAGAGATTGCGCAGATGGACAGAACCGACCAAGACCGCATCGGGCATCACCTTATCGACTTCTTGTATCCCATACAACATCAGAAACTTCGATCCACGATTTGGAATAGTTCATGTTCGCTCGCGAGCATGAAAAATGTCGGGTCGAATTTAGAAAAATAAAAACCCACTCGCGACGGAGCTAATCATCGGCTTGGACCTGCCGAACCAATATTGATGTTCGGGATCGAGCCTAATCGAGGTGCGATCCCGAGCCGCGCAGACTCGTCAAAGCCAATTCCGCCGACGAAAGAACAGAATCAGCACGCTAGCGACCGTCACCATCACCAGCAACACCAAGGGATAACCCCACGGCTGGTGGAGCTCGGGCATGAACTCGAAGTTCATGCCGTAGATCGACGCGATGAAGGTCAGCGGGATGAAGATGCTCGAGATCACCGTGAGCAGCTTCATGACCTCGTTCATCTTGTTGTTGGCCGTCGACAGGTGCAGCTCCATCAGCGCGATCGCGAACTCGCGGTGCCGGTCGATCAGCTCGCGGATCTGCAGCACGTGATCATAGACGTCGCGCAGCCACACCCGCACGCCCTCGGAGATCGGTGACTGGTCGCTGTTGAGCAGGGTCGAGAGCAGCGCCTGCATCTGCCGGACCGGACGATCGAAGTCGCGCAGCTCGCTGCGGAGCATGTGGATCCGGTTGAGGTCGATCTGATCGCCGTCTTCGACCATCTGGCGCTCGAGCGCCTCGAACTGCGCGCCGATGTGATCGGCGACCGGGAAGTAGGCGTCGACGACCGCGTCGAGCAGCACGTAGGCGAGGTAGTCGGGGCCCATGTGTCGGACGTTGCCGAGCCGCTCGCGCAGGCGGTTGCGGATCGGATCGAACACGTCGCCCCCGGCCTCTTGCAGGGTCAGCACGAAGTTATCGCCGACGACCATGCTGACCTGCTCGTACTCGATCACCAGCCCGTTCGCGCCGCCCTGAACGCGGCGCGCCAGCGCCTCGCTGCGCGGGCACAGCCGGATCATCCGCAGCACGATCAGGTGGTTGTGCTCGTAGGCGTCGACCTTGGCCCGCTGGCCGACGTTGACGATGTCGGCCAACGCGAGCGGGTGCACCTCGAACACGTCCGCGATCCGCTCGAGCACGCCGAGATCACTGAGCCCGTGCACGTCGAGCCAGCGGATCCGGCACTCCGGAGGGGTCGGACCGATCTCCGAGAGCCGCGGTCGCCACTCCCGACACTGCTCGGAGCTGTAGTCGAACGCATGAACCTCTACCGGGCTGTCCTCGACCGGCGGGACCAGCTCGCCCGGACGAGCGCCGACTTCAGGCCGCCGCCCCCAGCGACCGATCCGGCGATGCTTGTGCTCGTGGCTCAGGCTCACGACAGGAGGGTACACGCCAGGACGCGGCGCTCCCATGCCTGGCCTGCGACCCCTGACGCGCGAACAGAGCGACCGTGCCGAAGCGCGATCGCCCTCTCTTCTCCAGCTCGTCTGGGGCCCGTCGGGCCGAAGGGCTAGCCCTGCTGGAAGAGCGCCGCGTCGAGGCAGCTCGCGTCGCCCGTGCGGATGGTCTTGCTGGTCGCGACCACCTTGGGCAGGAAGTTCGCCACGTAGAAGTCGAGGTTGAGCAGCTTGCCGTTCAGGAAAGCCGTCTCGCTGCCCTCGGCGATCTTGCGCTTGGCCACGCGGGCTTGATCGAGCGCCTCGAGCCCGAGCACCGTGTAGCCGAACGCGTGCATGAAGGGCACCGCGTGCAGCATCGCCTGCTCGATGTCCTTCTGCCCGGTCCCCGCGATGTGCATGGCCGCGGCCGCGACCGCATCGATCGCCTTGCCGATCTCGGTCGCCTGCGGACCGAAGCCCTCGGTCTGTGCGGCCTCGATCGCCTTCTTGCTCTCCTGCATCCACTCCATGAACAACCGGCCGCCCTCGAAGCGCATCTTCCGGCCGAGCAGGTCGAGCGCCTGGATGCCGTTGGTGCCCTCGTAGATCGACTGGATCTTGGCGTCGCGGACCAGCTGCTCG
>CBFGLP010001453.1:0-5357 GCA_965649595.1 uncultured Myxococcales bacterium
CTTGCCGATGTCGTGCAGCAGCGCGGCGAGGGCGACGTCATTGGCGACGTTGGCAGGCAGTCCAGCTGCGCGCGAGAACGCATCCGTCCAAGCCTGAACGTCGGCTAAATGCATCGCCAACGTGACCGGCAGGCCACCGAACGAGGATACCGCGTCCTCGGTGGTCGCCTCGACGGCTCGGCCAGGCACGAGCGCGGTCACTCGCCACACGCGTATCGGTTGTGCGGCGGTCGAGTACGAAGTTGCAACGTCGATGACACGCCTGCGCTCGGGGTCAGCCAGCGCGCGAAGCAGCGTGCCCCAAGGCTCCTGCTCGGCCTCGGGGCGTCGAGCCAGCTCGTCGAGCCAGCTCGAGACTTCGGCGTGTGCCGCCTCGAGCTCGTCCGGATCATCGCTCGTAGGCGGGGTGGGTAAGCCGCTGGCGACTCGCAGTATGTTGGGATCGACGCGTAGCTTGGCGACCGCAGGCCTTCGCAATGATGCGCTCTCCTGCGCCCGCCAGCGAGCGAGCTCGGCCACATCGCGGACGGGCTTATCGCTCGTTGGATCCCACGTGCCCCTGGCCAGGCCACCAGCGCGCGCGGGCACGACGATCGTGTTGCCGGGATGGATCTGCTTTAGCGGGATGGCCTCCAGTCCATCGGAGCCCCAGCGCCATACATGGGGCGCATCGTCGCCGGACTTGGACCGGATCCAATCTCGGAGCTCATCGATCCTCACGCTCACAGCCTCGTCGGCCACCGGCGGGAGGAAATCTACCGCATCGCGGACATGTGCAAGCACCGCTGGATCGCGCGGCGATGAGTCTGGAACGTCCGCACGAAAGACCACGTTGACGTCGCGCTCGGGGTCGGCATCTTTACCGTGCAGCCACAGCCCCGGATCTGGATCAGGCGAGGGGGCCGGCCGGGTCTCGGACCACAGGTCGAGATACGAGGGGAGCAGCACCGGCGCGTCCCTGACGGCGGGGAGCAACTCCTTCAGGCGCTCGGGGGTGGGAGCCAGGAAAGCCTGTAGCCCAAAATCCACGCGGCCCTCGACGGCGATCTCATGCAAGTATTCCCATGTGCGGCGCAGCGCATTGCCATAGATGGGATCCTCCTTCGCGTTCGACGAGAGCTGATCGCTGCAGCCGAGGATCCACGCTGGAGCTCGGCCATGCGTCCCGAGTCGATCCAAGCGACCGAAGCGCTGGCGCAGCGCGTCCAGGCTCGCCACTTCGGTGACCAGCGCGTCGAAGTCGAGATCCGCCCCGGCTTCGATGCAGCTCGTCGCAACCACTACCGTGGGATTGGCGTCGGCTCGTCGCTGCCGATCCGCAGCTGCGGACTGCTCGAGCGCTTCTTGAATGTCGAGCCGGTCGAAGGGGCGCATACGGCCGGTGATCAGCAGCACGCGAGCGACGTCCCGAGCTTCGAGCCACTCCGCAGCCCGCCGGGCCGTATCCACACGGTTGACGACAATCCCCACCGCTTTGGCGCCCCCCTGCAGGGCCTGCAAGGCCCGCGCGCACGCAGCTTCGGCGAGCCGGGCGTGATTGCTCGCTCGCTCCTCCGCGCTCGTCGCTCGCTTGGTCTTGACCAGCTCGAGCGTCGCCATCCGTGAAACGGTGAGCCGCGGGGTGAGTGCGGTGTGGGCTCGATCGTCCTCACCCAGCCCGAACACGCGGATTGGTCGGTCTACGACTTGCGGCGTGGCGCTCATGCGGACGACCCCGAGCGGGCGGCCGACTGGGCGCTCTACCCAGCGCTCTTGCGCGTAGACACGCGCGATCCAGTCGAGCGTCTGCTCGAACGCGGCCGCGAGGTGGACCTCGTCGAGCAAGTACAATGTGTCGCGTGCCAAGATCCCGGCGTGGACCGGGCGCATGCCTTCAGACACGCCGTAGCCACGGAATAACAGCCGGGAGCCCACCTGGTCGACGGTCGAGGCAATGATGGTGGGTTGATCTGGGCAACCGAGCCAACGATCGTCGCGCGGAATGCCACCACGCAGATGAACGACACGCACCGGCTTGGCGTCGCTCGTCGAAACCAACCCGCGCAGGCGTGCGGCTACCCGCGTACAGGTAGGGCGCTCGTGGTCGGCGAGCGCTGCCTCGAGCCGGCGGGCGAATGCGTCGACCTGATCGACGATGATTCGGCGGTCCACCACCAGCGCGATGCGCCGGTGCATGCGATCGGGGGCGAGCGCCAGAGCAAAGATGCCTATTAGGAGAGTCGCGGTCTTGCCGGTCCCGGTGGGCAGGTCCAATAGATCGGGCCAACCCTGATCGAGCACTTCGTCGAGCAGACGTTGCTGCCAGGGGAATGGCAGGTGTCCGGTCACCTCCCTCATGAACGGAGCGAATTGGTCGGCTGTCAGCTCAGACATCAGAGTCTCCCAAGGGCCGGAACAGGCCTTGGCCGAAATAGCGGCCTGCACCGAGCAGCACCGGCCCCAACACGGGCTCGGCGAAGCGCAGCCAAACGTGCACGCGAGGGCGGCGCTCGTTCCGAGGCTTGTGGCGGTGGAACGCGCTCGCGTTCATCGAGCCCGAGACAAAGGGGGTAGGGCTGAGCTCGATCTCCTCGGGTGCGGGTAGGCCACTGCGGGCGCACGCAGCCGCGATGATCTCGTGGGCGCTGGTGAGCGCTCGGAGGCGTCGCTCCGAGCTACCTCGATAGAATGAGCCGGGGTGACGGTCGAGCACGACCGGTGTCACGCTCGCCCAAAAGCGGGACGGCCCGGTCCAAGTCGACTCGCGCAGGTTGTAGAGCGGCGGCACGTCGATGCATCGCTCCAGCGTCCAACAGCCGAGACTGCCCATCACCAGCTTGGCTCGCGGCCCACCGCCGTACTCGTTCGTCGCGGCTTCCCACCGCGATAATGCGACGTGGAGCGGTCGCAGCTCCTGTTGCGACAGCGTCGCCGGGGATATCAGCGCCACACCCAAGATGTCGCCCGAGGCATGCCGGTCCTTGACGTGGGCGAGGGGGACGACTGCGACGCGATCGGCGTGCAGAGGGCGTCCATCGGGCTCATGGCCGCTGATGAGCGGCGGGCAGGGATCATCGGCGTGACTCATCAGCGCTCGGCGGACCGTGTCGGCGAGCGCCTCGCTCGCTACGATTGGCAGACGCGGGCCTTCGACTCGGCGCAATACGATGAAGCTCGATGAAAACGACGACGACCAGACTCGAGTTGTTGGTGCGGCGGAGCGGTAGTTGGCGATCACGTAGGGCATGACCCGCTGCTCGGCGTATGGTGTGGCCGCGTGCAAGGCTACGAGCCTATCGAGTTGGCCCGGTCCTACCCAGCGAAGCAGCGTTGTGCCGAGCGGGTCGGGGATCAGGACTGGTTCGGGCGCGTCGTCGGTGAAGCGCGCGGCGATCAAGGTGCTCGAGTGACCCAACCGTACCAGCCGACGCGCGAGAGAGCGCAGCCCAGCCATCACATCGGGGGGCGGATCCTCGGGCCAAGTGAGGCATATGATTGGATCCTCGGGGATCATGGCAGGGAACGTGCGGGGCTGCCGAGTCCGCGAGGTGGGCAGAACGTGTTCGACGGCTTTGTGGAAGTCTTTGCCGATCTTGGCCTGCGGCTCGGTGGCCTTGGCATACTCCTTGGCGAGCCGCGCCTCGGCAGCAGCACGCTGCGCAGGGGAGAGGTCAGCCGAGAGCAGCTCCGCCCACGCGCTGTTTACCTTGGCTGCATCGCTGAGGGCTTTGTCGTTTACGGGGACGAAGTGTGTGACTGCTTCCCGCGGGCTTGCAGGTGAATATGCGAGCGTCGGCGCTGGCTGACACTCTAACCAGCGTAGCGCGTGGGCCTCCGAAGGTGCGCGCTCACCCTCGTGGTGAGCCGCTACGAGGGCCGAAAACACGCGGGCGGGATGCGGAGGCCACTCGGGCTGGTTGCGATTGTTGAACTCGCAGGCTGCATAGCGGCCGGTGAGCAACTCGAGGCGGAGGGTGAGCATGAAGGTCCGTCGTCAGTCGGCTTGGGCCTCGGGCTTGCCCGCACGTCGCAGCTCCTGGCTCCTGCGGATCAATTGCACGAGCTTTGGCATCGGCTCGAGCACGACCTCGTTCTCGGGCCAGGGAATGTCGACGCTGCGTGCGGAGTCGAGCGCCGTCGCGTAGAGGGCAAGCGCTTCGCCGACGCTGAGCGCGTGCGAGCGCGTCGTGCCGTCGGCGAGCACCAGCTCGAGCGCGGCGGGGGCCTCGGGGACCAGCGTGCAGCGGCTACGAAAGTCGTAACCCTCCCGACGTTGAAGCGCGATCGCCAGGACCCCGAGCGCGGCGAGGAGCGTATGCGCCGCGACAACCTTGTTGGAGCCCCAGTCACCGAAGCGGAGCCGTCGCAGGGCCGATAGGGATAGAACGGCCGTATGCAGCGCGTACTCGACCGTGACGCCGCCGGTCTCGTCGTTGCGGGTGGGGGCGATGTTCGAGTGGTTGACCTCCGAGGGGCGACCCTTCGCCTTGCCTTTCTCGTCCACGCTCCAGGCGTCGGAGTTGTCCTTCGGAATATCGATGTTCACGGCGGCGGAGATCTGTAGCGGGTCGATGCGGCTACCGACCGCCGTTCCCGGAGCGAATCCGATGCCCACGACCTCGCTGACGAGCGCCCGCTGAAACTTGTGGCCCATTCCGCCACGCGGGCCGGTTGAATCCCACGCACCGAAGATCAGCGCAGTAGGACAATTCGCGAGCATGGCTCGAGCGTCGGCGGGGCTGGAATCGGTGAGCTGGCGACCGATGTTGGTCATTCGAAAGGCGACGTCATCGAGCGTCGCGTCGCGCAGGATCGCGTCGTAGACACGGTGGGGCGCTTGAAGGGCGCTGATCTTGCCGAGCTCTGGGAACTCGGGCCCGAAGTCGACGGTGACCAGGGGAAGTTGGATCTCACCGAGCTCGCGCGCGCGAAGGAGCGCCAGCTCCATGCGATTTGCTTGCGATGCGACCGAGTCGAGCAGGACCGAGGGCTTGTGCGCACCATCGATTACCCGCAGCTCGGTTGCGTACTTGGTGGTGTGCTGCTTGCCGTCTTGGCCCTTGAAATAGGTGGGGGGGAAGATCTTGTCGCCCGGACCCCCAGCGGGTTGTAGGCGCGCACGCAGGCGAATGGCGACTCCGTCGTCACGGACGGCTTGTTGGAGCGTGGAGAGGGAGAGCGACGGATGTTCGTTGGTCATGGTGAAGGGCGGAGGTGATGAGGATATCGGCTCACAGGGCTACTGTCGATCGAGGAGGCAGATCGATCGGCCTGCCGAGCACATTTTCGACCGGCACATCGTCGTGCCCCCGTACGGCCCCGAGATCGACGAACAACACCTGGTCTTCGGAGGCGTGTACGACTTTGCTCAGTCGTCG
>CBFGLP010001454.1:0-13265 GCA_965649595.1 uncultured Myxococcales bacterium
GCCCCGGACGCCAACATTCCGCCCGAGGTCGAGGCGATCATCCTCAAGGCCATGCAAAAGGACCGCGATCTGCGGTTCCAGGGCATGCAGGAGTTCGCCGAGGCGATCGAAGCCGTGGGGACCGGCGCGGCCGCGGTCGAGGTGATCCGCGAGAACATCGCTCGGCCGACCCAGGGCGAGATGGCGTTCACCGGCGGACGGCCGACCCCGATGCCCGGCACCGTGCCGCCGATCGCCGCGGCCGACTACGAGCAGCCGCGCAGGTCCAACAAGGGCCTGATGATCGGCTTGATCGGCGGCCTCGTCCTCGCCGCCGCGGGCGTCGGAGCCTTCTTCGCGTTCGGTGACAAGGACGAGCCGACCAAGACGGCCGCAACCGAAGAGCCCGAGAAGGACCAGCCGGAAGTGAAGCCTGCGACCGTCGCCGGCGACCCGACCACCGAGCAGCCACAGCAGCCGCCGCCGGAGCCCGAGAAGATCAAGGAGATCGCGGCTGGGACCGAGACGGTGACCTACACGATCGTCACCAAGGATCCCGAGGGCAACTCCATCGAGGCCAAGATCCTCGATCCGCGCGACAACGCGATCTACGGCATGACCTCCGCCGAGAAGGGCGTCGAGGTCGAGAAGTCGACCGAGAAGATGGGCTTGATCCTGCGTGCGACCGGCTACGAGGATCTGACCATCGACATCATCCCCGACCGCGACAAGAACTTCGAGTACACGCTGCAGCCGGTCAAGAAGAAGACCAACACGACCACTACGTCCGGCAAGAAGCCGAACAACACGTCCAAGACCGACACCAAGACCGACACGAAGACGGACACCAAGACCGATACGAAGACGGACACCAAGACCGACCCCAAGAAGGACGACGGCAAGACGCCGCGTCGGGTTTCGCCGGATCTCAAGGATCCGTTCGGGAAGGGCAGCCACTAGTCGTCTGGCTGGTCTGGAAGAGAAGGGGAGGCCCGAGGGCTTCCCCTTCTTCATTTGCCTCGCAGCTCGGTCAGCCGCCGAACGAGCCCGCGACCTTTTGTCGGCACGCGTTGGTCCCGGACCACAAGAGCTCCGACAACTCGCCGCAGGCCTGCACGGCCTCGCGGGCCTCTCGGCGCAGCCGATCGCCCTGTTCGCAGTTTGCTCGCGCCAGCTCGACGCTCGCCGCGATCTCTCCCCATTGGTTCTGAACGCAACGGTCGACCGGCTGGCCGCCAGCGATGCGCCCCCGCAGATTTGCCAGCGCCGCGTCGGCGTCGCGCAGGACCTCAGCGTGCTCGCGCTGGAGCGCCTCGATCAGGGCCACGCGCGTGCGCAGGAGCTCGATATCCGGGCTGCCCGCGTTGTGCTGCTCGACGCTCGCTATCGCGGCCTCGTACTGCTGCTTAGCCGGGCGCAGGCGACCCGCCGAGAGCTCGAGGTCACCGCGGTAGAGCGGATAGCGAAACGCCACGATCGCGTACTCGGCCAGCGCAGCCTTCTCGCCCCGCAGCAAGAAGTCTTGCTCGCGCTCGGTCGCCCCAGCGCGTCGGGCCACGCGAGCCAGCAGCGTGTAGGTCTGACCACGGAAGCCGTCGGGTAGCTCGGGGATCGCATCGATGCGCTCGGCCAGCTCCAGCGCGCGACCGGGCTCCTCGCTGATGAGCACGAAGATCAGGCGCAAGAGCAGCTCCGCTCGCCGCTTGGGGTTCGGCGAGTCGGCGAAGCTGGCCTCGAGCTGACGCAGGTAGTCCTCGTAGCGCCGACCGTCGCGCGCAGCCACGGCCACCACGGCGAGATCGGTGAGCAGCTGCTGAGCACCGAGCAGCGTCAGGTTGGGGAACACTCGCTGGGCGTCGGGCTCGATCGTGGCGAGCGCTTGCGCGAAGCGCCTACGATCGCGCAGATCGTCGGCGAGCCGCGCGGGATCCTGGGCCGCGCGAGCGAGCCCGCCGAGGCAGTCCATTCGGATCATCGGGGAGGGCATGGCCACACACGCCTGCCAGGTGTCCCAGAACGCCTGCTCACCTTGGACCCCGTTGAGCTGCATGACCCGGACTCGTCCTTCGCCGTTGACGTCGCCGGTGGTCTTGAACGCCGCGGCTGCGCGCTCGAGCAGCTGCTGACGCTGCTCTCCGACCGCCACGTACGAGGCCTTGAGGCTCAGCTCGCCCTCGAGCTGCGGGGCCTCGGCGCTGTCACTCAACCGGGTCAACCACCCGAAGCTCGCCTCCAGCATCGGCACGGCGCTGGGTGTCTCGGCGGGTAAGCGGGCGACGACCCGCAGCGCGTCGCGGATCCGGCCAGCCTCCGCGAGCTTGTCGAGCTGGGCGACGACCATGGCGTCGAGCTCGGCGACGAAGGGCTCGCGCACGAAGAACGCCGCGGCATGCTGGGCACCGACCGATGCCTCGATCCAGCGGTAGAACTCGTTGAGCACGTCGGTCAGCGCGATCGCGGTCCGGTAGGGATCGCCGAGCCGCTCGAGCAACTGCACGCGGGTGATCAGCAGGCTGACGGCCTGATCGGTGCCGAGCGATTGCGAGCCGTGGCTGTAGAGCTCGGCGGCCAGCTCGGCAGCCAGCGCGGCATCCTCCCACGCCTCGCGCTCGATCAGCTCGTTGCCCGCGTCGAGCAGCCTCTGGACCGACGCGGTGAAGGTCGTCGGATCTCGACGCGCCCGCTCGTGGCCGCCCAGGTGCAGCGCCCGCAGCCACGCCGAGGGCGAGATCCGCTTGCCGGCCTCGATCCGTCGCTCGATCGCCTGATCGAACACGGCCAAGTCGGCCGTGCGCGAGAGCTCGGTCTGGAGCTCGCCGGCAAAGTAGCTCCAATTCGGATCGTCCTTGGCCATCGACGCAGCGGCCTCCAGGGTCGAGAGCGCCTGCTTGGTCGCGCCGCGATCGGCCAACAGCCGCGCCTCCATCCACAGGCCGTAGCGAAGCGCCCTCGGGGACTGCGACCACTCGGCGAGGTTGCGGTAGGCCGCGACGACCGGCTCGCGTTGCTCGAAGGGCAGGTTCTCGGCGCGCTGGATGTTGTAGGTCTCCTCGAGCAGGCCCAGCACGGTCAGGAAGTCGGGCGCGTCGGCCAAGAGCGGCCGCTCGTCACCGATGCGCTCGGGCGAGACCCCGAGCGCACCGAGGCTCGCTCGCCAATCACGGGGATCGATGCGCGGTGTCGGGGCGGGCGGGTCGATCTCGTCGGCGACGGCGACGTAGAAGCGCGCCTGCACGAGCGAGTCGGCAGCGGTGCGCTCGGCCCAGGCTCGCAGCGCGCGAGCGAGCGCTCGCCGATGGACCGCGCTCAGCTCCGCATCGTGCGCCTCGAGCTGGGGCAGGGGAGTGGTCGCTGGCGGTCGCTCGATCCCCGCGGCTCGCAGTAGATCGTCGTCGAGCCGCTGCTCCTGCGCCGGCAAGGCGCCGCCATGCAGCGCGACGATCTGCTGAAGGTGGCGGCCCAAGGTCGCCAGCAGAACCTCGTCGGCACGGCTGAGCTGGCCAACCGCTCGTAGCTGCCGAGCCAGCGCCAGCGAGGCGTCATCGAGCACATAACCACCGACTTGTCCGCCGAGCTCGACCGAGCGCTCGCGGAAGGTGATGCGGTCGCTCGGCGACCACGCCAGATCACCCGCGAGCCCGAGCGCGATTGTGGCGACCCGGAGGTTGCCGACCTCCGTGCAGCGATCGGCGAGCTCCACGAAGTTGGCCGAGGGGTCGCCCCCGACGTCGCCGGCGTCGTAGCGTGCCGAGTAGGCCCTCGCCTCGACCTCGCAGCGAAGCCAGCCACCCGCGTTCTCGGCCTGCTCGGCCAGCGCGCTGGCCCGCGCGAGCGCCTCCTCGGAGGTCGGGATGTGGATCACCGAGGTAACGTCGGCGTAGTCGAGCAAGGCGTTGCCGAGCACGACCGGATCGCCGCACGAGGCCGCGACTCGCACGGCCTCTCGCGCTGGCTCGACCCACTGCGCGCCGCGTGCATCGGAGGGGATCATCGCCTGCAGCACGCGCGCCCGCTGGCACAAGGTCCGCTCCTCCTCGGGCATCCGCGCGAGCACGACCTCGCCACGCTTGGCGACCCAGCTCGCCATCCCGAGGTAGTCCATCAGCTCGAGGTAGTCGGCCTCGAAGTCCCACGCGCTCGACGGCTGGGCCAGGGCCGCGGCGAAGAGCGGCTGCGCGTCGACGAGCTGGCCGCGCGCGAACAGCTCGCGCGCCCGCGAGGCCAGCTCGAGCTCGTCGCCGGTCAGCGGCGGATCCTCGATGATGATCACCTGATCGTAGACCCCGACCGCACGCAGGATCTCGGGCACCGCCTTGCCGATCGTCGGCTCCCAGCCCACCCGGGTGAGCGCGATCTTGCTGTCCGAACGGATCACGCCGTCGTGGACCGAGAGCACGCGCAAGTAGGCGGTCGTCTTGCCGCGATCACCGATGTGCACGCTGCCGGTGATCACGAACTCGGCCCCGAGCAGGCGGGCGGGCTCGACCAGCGATCCGAGCTTGGCCTCGCTCTCGGACGAGCTCGCGCGGGCGCGGCCGAGCTCGTCGATCAAGGTGCTGAGCTGGCCGCGATCGAGCAGCGCGACACCATCGGCGGCCGCGAGCTGGTGCGAGAGCACGTCGGCGATCATCGTGCCGCGCTCGCGATCCTCGTCCGTTCCGCCACGGACCTCGAGCGGGAGCACGGCGATCCGGGCGACGCCGGCTTCCAAGGTCCCGTGCACGCCGCCAGCCAAGAGCGCGTCGAGCTCGGCCTTCGGCTCGAGGTTGCGGCTCTGGAGGTCGACTGCTGGCGAGTAGACGCGCTCGACCGAGCGGCTCTCGACTCGCGTGATGCAGCCGGCCAGCAACAAGGCGACGGGGAGGGTGATCGAGCGGGAGGCAGGCATGGGGGAGGGGGGGAAGGCTCGGAGAAAGTGGGCAGGGATCAGGCGCGCAGCGAGGCGGCCATGCGGGCGACCGACTCGCGCAGGACTCGATCGAACTTCTCGCCCATGGGCTGCTTGCGCATGACCATCGCGGCGATCTGGACCGGACCCGCGTTCGCTGCGATCCCGGCCTTGGCCGAGGGAAGCAGCACGTGGGCGGTGTCGCTGCCGAGCACCTCGGAGGTCGCGGTGTCGACGATCCGCGAGGCCAAGGTCATGGCCGAGTACGTGACGCCAGCCTCGACGCCGCCGACGTTGCCGATCTTGGCGATCAGCTCGGCGCCCGCGACCTTGGGCTCGAAGAAGATCAGCGCCGTGTACACGTAGCGGGTGGCACCGAGCAGCTGGCCTTTCTGGGCGAACGACTCGCAGTCGAAGTACTCCCGGTCGGGGTTGTCCTCGGCGCACAGCGCCATCTCGTCGATCAGGGTCTTGCGCAGGCTCGGATCGATCAGCTTGAAGCAGCGATGGTCCTCGAGCGCGTGGATCACCAGATCGTCGACGCCGACCACGTCGACCTTGCCGGTCTCGTCGACGCACGGGAGTACCGCGAACACGCCGTCGAGAGGGCCATCGGTACAGGTCGAGGGCTCGGTCGTCGGTTCGGGGCCAGGACCTGGGCTGGGTTTCGGACAACCCGGCACGAGGATCGCCACACCGGCACTGGGAACGAGTTGCAGGAAGGTCCGCCGCGTAATGCGGGTGAGCATCGTCGGGTTTTTATCACGCGGCGATGGCGGCGGTGCGGGCGACTTCCGGCAGGTTCCGACCTTCGCGGAGTTCCTGCCGACCTACATGGAGAGCATCAAGAGGGTTTCTCCCCGGCCGTAGACTGCTCGCGGTACTGCTCTTCCCATGCAACACACGACACACGCCTGGGTCCTGCGCGGCGACTGCCACTGCGGCGCGGCCCACTGGTTGCTTGAGGGCGACCCGGGCTCGATCACGGCCTGCAACTGTACGCTCTGTCGCCGCTATGGCGTGCTGTGGGCCTACGACTACGAGGGTGAGCGCGTGCGCGTGGTCGGGCCGACCACGTCGTATACGCGGGTCGGCAAGGCCGACCCGGCGCTCGAGATTCACTTCTGTCCAACCTGCGGCTGCGTGCTGTGCTGGCGCGGGCTGAGGGTCGATGCCGAGGGGCGTCGGCGCATGGCGGTCAACGTGCGGCTCGCTCCTCCCGAAGCGGTCGCCCATCTGATCATCGATCACTTCGATGGACTCGACACCTTCGAAGACCTGCCCAGCGACGGCAAGTGCGTGCGCGATCTGTGGGCCTGAGCAGCCCGACGAGCCTCCGCGCGCGGCGGCTGTGCTCGGCGGCGCGATCGTCCTTTTCCGATCGTGCAAGGCGAGTTCGCGCGCACCCAAAAATCGCCGATAAGGTATATTATGTAAAGTTGAGGCTGTAGATCTCCGGGCGGGTCTGGGCCTGGGACGGTTACGATCCTCCGTAAGACCAAGCCCATGACCGCCCGTTTGGCGGCCGCGAGACCACCCATGCCGCGCCTGCATCTCCCCATCCACGACCCCTGCCACGAAGACTGGACCGCAATGGCGCGCGTCGGCGAGAGCCGGCGCTTCTGCGACAGCTGCTCGAAGCACGTGCACAACGTGTCGTCGATGACCGAGCGCGAGGCCCGAGAGCTGCTCGCCGAAGAGAGCCAAAACGGCCGCGTGTGTGTCCGATACATCACCGATGCGGCTGGCCACATCAAATTCAAGGCCGAGACCACGCGAGCGAGCGCGCCGATGGGCTTCTCGGCGAGTTGGGTCGCGGCGGCGAGCTTGGCCGTCGGGCTGCTCGGTGGCTGTGCCGACGGCGAGCCGACCCGGATCGAGGCCGATCAGTGCGTGTACGAGGTCGGCCCGTGGAGCTTCTCGGCGGAGCGCGGCGAAGGATCTTGCCCGCCGCTCAATGAGCCGAACCCGATCGGTGATGCGACGATCCACGCCGATCCGGATCCGGACACGCAGGTCGTCGGCGAGCTCGAGGCCGTCCCGCCCCCGGTGCAAGGTGGCGTCGGGCCGATCGTGGAGGAACCCCCGCCCCCGCCTCCCGCCAACGATGGCGACGATCACGTGAAGATGGGCAAGATCGCCGCGCCGCCTCCGGTCGAGCACGTCAAGATGGGCGACGTTACGGCCGTGCAGGAGGTCCCCTGCGAAGGTGAAGGCAAGCAGCCCGGGACCTCGGTCACTCCCGACGCGCCGCCCGCCGAGGTGGGCCCGCGGCGGCTCTGACTCGGATCACCTTGCTAAGCGCGGGCGAGCCGGCCACACTGCGGGCCCTCGCACGCGCCCGTAGCTCAGTAGGATAGAGCACAGGTTTCCTAAACCTGGGGTCGCAGGTTCGAATCCTGCCGGGCGCGCTCTCTTCGGATGCTGCCTCGCGGCGAACACCCTCCAGCGACCTGGCTCGTGCCCCTGCTGGTCGCCGCGTGCTGGTGGGGAGTGCTCGCGCTCGCGGGCGAAGCCACGGTCGCGACCCAGCGCAGCTTGGTGTTCCTGGGTGGGCCCCTGCTGCTGCTCGCGGGCCTGCACGCTCGCCTGGTTGCGTTTCTGCATGCCCCCGAGCGTCTGCGACTGCTCCCGCTGCCCATCGATCCGGACCTCCACTGGCGGCAGGCGCTGACTCGGCACCGGCCGGAGCTCGCGCTGAGCTTGGCGCTGGGGATCGCGGCCGTGCTCGCAGCCGCGATCTCGGCCGGCTCTGGGTCGTTGGCGAATCGGCTCGTGCACGGGGCCGCGCTCGCGATCGATTTTGTATGGCTGGGCGTGTTCGCGGCGCTGCTCGAGCCCTTCATCGTCGGAGTGTCTGCGGTGCTCGGCCGCCGCTTCCCCGAGCAGAGCCGTGGTCACGAGCTCCAACGGGCCCTCGGCGGTGGCTGGACCACCCCCGAAGCCGTGGTGCACCTGTGGGCGCCCGCGATCGGCGTAGGTCTGGCCACCGCGCTGGCAATGCCGGGTCAGCTCGGTTGGGAGCGCTGGATCGACGGCGATCCCCTCGCCCTCGGCCACTGGCTGGCCGCCCTCGCCCCCCTCCCCCTCGCCTTCTTCGCGCGAGTTTCGGCCCCTCGTCTCTACCGAGAGGGGATCTGGGAAGCAGTCCCGTGGCTGGCCGAGGCGACTAGGACGCTGGCTGGACCACCACGTCCCGAGGAGACGCCCGCATGGCTACGGTGGATCGGTGATCCTTGGGCGCGGCTGCTGCTCGTTCAATTCCTGCGGCTCACCCCTGTACCGATGCTCCGTCTCGCGGCGGTGCTGGGCTTCGTGATCTGGATCGCCCTGCGAGATCAGCCGCCAGGGGGTCCGGCGGTCGCAGCGGGCCTGGCCCTGATCGGGCTATGGCTGATCCCCGCACGCGTGCTCGTGGACGAGCGACGTAGCCGCGCTCGCATGGCGGGCGCGCTCCCCTTGCCGGCGCCCATGCGCTTCGGGGGCGTCGGCCGGGTGTGGATGCTGCTCGCGGCTCCAGCGGTGCTGGTGGTGGCTGCCCTCGCAGTGCGAGGGATCGCATCCATCGCCAGCTAATCCAGCATCTCATGTATTTCGCATAAGATTTCTGAATTATTGGATTTTTAGTCTTTCACTATAATCCGACTTCGAGTGACCTTGGAACAGGCGAACGGCGCGCTCGATCGACCGGGCGTTGCGATTCGCGTCGCTCCGACTCACAGGGGAAGGGCGTTCCGCGGCTGGTCCGAGCCCCTGAATATGGGTAGACCTCCCGGCGTCTGGCCGCCCACGACCGCAGCCGGTCGGCGCTGGCACCTGGCAGCGCACGCACGAAGGAACGACGATGCAACTCCGCGCCCGACTCCTCGCATTCGCTCTGACTGGCGTGTTCAGTGTCGCCAGCTTCACCTCCGCCACCCTCGTGCCCTCCGTGGCTCAGGCGGCAGACGCGATCGGGGCGTTCAAGGCCAAGCACGACGCGGTGGTGAAATTGGTCAAGAAGAAGGCCGACGACGCCGCGCTCGAGACCGAGGTCGACAAGGTGCTCGACTACGACTGGCTGGCCGAGCAGGCCCTCGGTGGACCCGACAACTACGGCACGGTGTGCGCCAACCGCTGCGACGAGTTCAAGGCGCTGCTGACCAAGCTGGTCCGCGCGAACTACCTCAAGATGGTCCGCAAGGCCCAGGACCACGCGGTCGAGTATGTTGGCCAGGTCGAGGGCCGCAACGGCGCCTACAAGGTGACCACCAAGATCCAGGTGGTCAGCAACGGGCGCGACAAGACCGTCACCGTCGAGTACGTGATGCACCAACAGGACGGCGACTGGCAGGTGCGCGACATCATCACGGACGACATCAGCCTGGCCAAGAACTACCGCTACGAGTTCAACAAGATCGTCAAGGCCGAGGGCATCGACGGGCTGATCCGCAAGCTCGAGGACAAGCTGGCCAAGATCGACGACTGAGGCAGCCTCCTCGAGGCGAACGCGAGAGCCGGTCCCGATGGGCCGGCTCTCGGCTTTCGCCAGGGCGACCAAGAGCGCGAACGTGGCGGTCCGGACAGCGCCGCTCTATCCTGCCCCCGTGTCTCGGGGTCTCTCCCTGCCTGCAGCGCTCGCGCTGGTGATCGCGGCCAGCTCGAGCTGCGGCGATCCCCAGGTGATCGGTGAAGGTCAGTTCAGCCGGCCGATCCCGATCGCCTCAGCGCCAGAGAACCCCCTGCCTCGGCTCGCATGGCTCGACGGCGACGCGTGTCCTGGTCCCGAAGGCGGCTGCACCAGCTTCTGCGCTGGACCTCCTGCGAGCTGCCCGGCGGGCTCGTGCATGCCGCTGCTGATCGACAGCGGAACCCCACTGACGATCCTGCCCGACTCGGGCACGGACTGGTCGACGGGCCGTGAGTGCATCGAGGTGCGAGCGGCGGGCGGGCTGCTCGACGCCCCCGACGATCCCACCACGCTCGCAGGGTCGAGCGCTCGCTTTCGCCTGCGCGAGGCGCCCGTGGTTCGAGCCCCCCGTGACATGGCCGCGGACTGGCCGTGGACGGCTGGCGACGACCGCAACCCGATCACCGTGGGCGGGGTGATCGGCGGTAACGTGCTACGCGACTTCGCCATCGAGCTGCGCCACCTCGAGGGCGAGACCGCGTCGGTCGCGTTCTTCTCCAGCTATCCGGGCAGCGAGCGAGTGTTGGCCGACCAGGGCCGGGCCTATCTGCGCCTGCAGTACCCCGGCCGCTTGCTTGGCCGGCTGCTCAACGACCGCTGCGAGATCGGCCCCGGGGTCGACTGTCAGCTCGACGGCTTCGACCTCGACCCGGACACCCAGGAGCTGATCTACGAGAGCAGCCGCGCGCTCGTGGACGCCTGCGTCGCTCCCCCACCCTGCTCGCTGGTTTACGATGATGGCGGCACATGTCAGCTCTCGCGCGGTGGCGTGGGCAACGAGGGCTGCGCGGGTGAGACCGGCTCGAGCGCGACCTTGTTGGTCGCCACGGGAGTGCCGGGGCTCGTGCTCTTCGACGACAGCTTGCCCTTGCTGGTCGGCCCGCTAGCGAGCCTTCCGTCCTGCGCTGCGATCACGGCCGAGAGCACCGACCTGGCGTGCCGCGAGGGCGTGACCGGAGAGCTGCGCCTACCCGGCTGGCCACCACTGACCGGGCTCGAGCGCATCCGCGTACGCTCGCTCGGGCTCGTGCAGGGGCTCTTGCAGGCGTCGGGTGACGCCCCCTGCGAGCGCCTGCGCGAGCGCTTGCGAGGGCTCCGCCATCAGTGCCGCGGCTTCGTGGCCGAAGGCCGACCAGTACGCCCCGATCCCGGCACGGGCGAGTCGGTCGCTAGCTCGGCGCTGGTCGTTGGCGAGGTTGCTTGGGACGACGACCAGACCGGCCCCGACCCCACGCGCTGGATCGAGACCCTGGTAGCCCCGGCCACGGCCGCGCCAGTGATCGCCTTGCGCCGCGAGGTCACACCCGAGGGCGCACAACCGGATGGAATGGTCGGGACGGTGCTGCTTCGCCAAACCGAGACCGTGCTCGATTTCACCGAGGCGCTGGAGAAGCCAGGCGTGCGCGTGCGCTGCCTCGACCCCGACCTCGACTGCATGGCGCTGCCCGCCTGCTCGGCCGACGAGGGCCAAGTCGAGTTCGAGAACGCATCCGGCGGACGGACCAGCTGCTGCTTCGGGTTGCCGACCGATCTGATCGCCGAGGTCGTGCTCTCGGGTCAGGGCAAGGAGGCGCCGCGGGTGGAGGACGCCTGCTGTGCAGCGCTGCCTCGCGCAGCGCTCGAAGACCTCGCGCAGCTCGATCTTTGCGAAGACATCGACCTGCCCTGAGTCGCTCGGCACGCCGAGTGCTGCGCGCCCCGTGTCGCGCGGGGCTAGCTCAGTGCAACGTGTGGCTGCCCTGGAGGCCGACGAGGCGCTGCGGGTCGACGCCGATCGCCGCCAACGCCTCGACCCACATCTCGCTGGGATCGACGTCGAAGATGAAGTCGACCGGCACGCCCGAGCCGTCCTCGTCGGGATCCAGCACGGGCACCAGCACCCAACTCCCCGCGGCGATCTCTGCTTCGAGCTGACCGCCGGCCCAGCCGGCGTAGCCGAGCAAGAACAAGAAGCGCGCCACCCCCTCGCCGAAGCGGATGTTCTGATCGCGGATGATTGGATCGAGCGAGGTGGTCAGCCACAGGTCTGGAGCGATCAGCTCGCCCTCGCGATCCCACTCGGGCTGATCGTGCAAGATCCAGCCGCGGATCGGGTCGACCGGTCCGCCGAGACGCACGCGGGCATCCGGATCGCCGGCCCACTCGAGCGCCAGCGACTCGGCCACCTCGCGCAAAGTGGTCGGCATTGGGTTGTTGAGCACCAGGCCGAGCGCGCCCTCGCTGCCGTGCTCGAGCATCAGCACGACCGCGCGATGGAAGTTGGGATCCATGAGCTGAGGCACGGCACACAACAGGTGCCGGGCCAGGCTCGGGGCCTCACGGGCTCGAGACGCGCTCACGGGGCCAGCTTACCCCAAGCGTACGAGGGGGGCACTCGGGGGCGGGCTGCGTCATGCGAGACGAGTGCAGCCGGGGAAACGACACGCTCGCCGTTTGGGCTGTGTCGATCCGGCTCGCGGGTCAGTCGTCGTGCTTCTTGCCCTTGTTCTTGTCCTTAGCGTGGCCATTGCCCCGCGGTTGACCGGCCGCATCGAACTGCTCGATGAAGTCCTCGATATCCTCTTTGTCGGGGATCTCGCTCGAGTCCTGCTGGCGCCTTTGCTCCTCACGTCGCTTCTCTTCGTCGGACTTGTTGGGCTCAGTGCTCGGCGTGGACTTCGGCTCGGCTTTCGGCTCGGCCTTCTTGGGCTCGGCCTTCTTGGGCTCGGTCTTCTTGGCCGGGCTGATCCGCTGCGGTTTGGCAGTGGCCCCCTGATCCGTGGCCCCATTCGTGGATGGCGTGCTGCGAGCCGACGCCTCGCTCGGCGTCGAGCCAGGAGTAGCCGCCGATCCGGGCGTGTCGCCCTTCGCATCGGGAGCGGCCACGACTCCAGTCGAATCTTTTGGTTGCTCGCTAGAAGCGTCCCCGGCGGCCTGGGACTCGTCCATCGAGAGCAACGCGCCGACCGCCATCAAAGCGATGAACACGGCTCCACCAGCGATCACCCAGGGCACCCACGCCCGGCGGCGTTGCTCCGGTGTCGCTACGAAGGGGACCTGCGCGCTCGGATAGCTGTGGCTGGGAGCGCTGATGCTGGCGCTGCTGGCTTGGGGATCGAGTGGCAGAGCGCCATGGGAGCCAGTCGACAGGATGGTTGGCGAAGTGGGATCCACTGCCCCGTAGGACCCAGTCACGAGACCAGTTGCGGACACAACCACCGAGCCAGTCACGGGGATGGTCGCGTGCGACCCAGTCGGTCCCGGCGGCGGCACGGCGGCATGCGAGCTCGTCACCGGCGGCGCATGCAAACCAGTCGGCGCCGGTGGGACTGGCGGCAAGGCCGTGGTGGCGTCGACCGGCTGCCACATCGACTTGCTGCGTGGACGAGCCTCGACGGTCGTTCGGACCGCGCTGCCAGCGATCACCTCGGGCACGACGGGAGCCGAGACCGGAGCCATCGGCGCCTGACTCCCCAGCTGCCGCTCGAGCGGCACGAGCACGTCGAGGACCTCGCGTGCGCTCGCGTAGCGCTCGCTCTTGGACTTCTCGAGCAGCTTGTCGACGATCTTGGCCAGCGGCTCGGGCACGCTCGTCGGGAGCGGTGGCGGCGGGGCCATGATCTGCATGCGCAGCAGCTGGCCCGGCTCATCGGAGTCGAAGGGCACGTTGCCGGCCAGCATCTCGTACAGGATCAAGCCCGCCGCGTAGAGATCGGTTCGCTCGTCGATCTTGCCGCCCGCGGCCTGCTC
>CBFGLP010001455.1:0-14030 GCA_965649595.1 uncultured Myxococcales bacterium
GGGTCCCGTGCTTGTCGTCGTGGAAGACCGGGATCTTCATGCGCTTTTTGAGCTGCTCCTCGATGTAGAAGCACTCCGGCGACTTGATGTCCTCGAGGTTGATGCCACCGAAGGTCGGCTCGAGCGCGGCCACGCACTCGATGAACGCGTCGGCGCTCGGGGCATCGATCTCGAGATCGAATACGTCGATGTCGGCGAACTTCTTGAACAGCACGCCCTTGCCCTCCATTACCGGCTTGGCGGCGAGCGGGCCGATGTCTCCGAGCCCGAGCACCGCGGTGCCGTCGGAGATCACCGCGACCAGGTTGGCCCGCGCCGTATAGAGGTTGACGGTGCTCGGATCCTTGGCGATCTCGAGGCATGGCTCGGCGACGCCGGGCGAGTAGGCCAACGCGAGGTCGCGCTGGCTGGTGAGGGGCTTGGTCGGGACGACGGCGATCTTGCCGGGACGACCACGACGGTGGAACTCGAGCGCTTCCTCGCGGCGAACCTTGGCCATTTGGCGCGCAGTCTACCGACGCGAGACCAGGCGTCCTAGCCAAGGCCGCTGCGCAAGTCCGGGCACGCGTGCTGTGTCGAGCAACTAGGTTCGTGCGGGAGCTGGTGCGCGCAGCAGCCTGCGCGCGCACGCTGGTACGCAGACCGGCAGGTGTGCGCGGCCGGTCTGCCATGCGTCCGCTCGCGGACCGGGTGGCTGGCGGGCCCTCGCTCGAGCCACCGACACGGCGCGTGCGGCAAGCTCAGTCGCAGACGGAGCAGAAGCGGTCGCCGGGGAACGTGGGATCGATCGTCCGCGCGTACAAAAGCTCGAGCGCAGACTCGGCGAGCTCGGAGATCCGGACATGCATATCCATGTCGGAGAAGCTCGCCGAATCCGTGCGTCGCCCTTCGATCAGCGGAGCGAGGTGAAAGAGACCGGCTCCGACGCAAATCCTGATCGCGTGATAACGAATGGCCACGTCCTCGTCATCGATGATTGCTCGGACCAGCGCCTCCAACAACGAACGATTCGCCGTTAGCGGGATCATGAGCAAGGAGCTGATACGAGTCTGGCGTGATCGGGTCATGTCTTTGCCGACGGCCGCCAAGATCTCGCAGCCAGCGCTACCGCTTTGGGCCAGTTGATAGGCTGCGTAGAGGCACTCGACGAACGTGCCAGAGACGAGCCGCTGTTCGAGGTCCTGCGTGTCGTTCGTCATCGAATCATGCGTCCTTCACGCGCCGATAGGCCCAGCTGAACCCCTCATACTCCGCCCATGCCTAACGATGAGCTGATTGACGGTAGCGTCGAGGAGCTGTGCACCGCAATCGAAGGGTACTTCCAGACCCTGCGAGACGCTGGGGTCGAGCTGAGCGAGGAGGTCCTCGAACCACAATCGGACAAGCAGATCGCTACCCTGGAGAAGAAGCTCGCCGTCGAGCTGCCGCCCGACCTGCGCGCGTTCCTCCGCCGAGGCCTGCAAGGCGCGACCGCTTCGTTCGAAGAGGGCGACTCGTTCCGCAACCCGCCGCTGCGCGTCGCCGCCAGCTTCCACGCGTTCCTCCGCGACTGGCTCGCGAGCGGATGCTTTGGCTCGCACTCGTTCGACCTCGCGTGGAAGCACGTGAAGGAGCACCTGCCGCTGGCGATCCCGCCGAGCAAGAACGCGTGGGTCAAAGCCTACAAGAAGCAATTTCCGTCGCTCTGACGTGGCGGGCCTCGGGCCAGCCCAGGCCCTCACCGCTCCTCCTCGAGCAGCCGCTCCTCTGCGTTCAGCCGCTCCCCGGGCTCCGCGATCTCCCCGACGATTCGCCGCCGACAGCCCGGACAGATAGTGTCGCCCGGCCCGAGCTGGTGGCTACATGGTGGATCCGAGCACTGGTCGTTCCAGCGCGCGCCCCAGACCACGATTAGCAGCCCGACGACGGTCCCGCCCACGCCCCCGAGCAGCGAGCCGCTGCTCCAGCCAGCGATCACTCCGAGGGCAGAATTGAACAAGCGGCTCGGGCTCTGCTGCCAAGGCAGGCGCTTGCGTACGCGAAACACCACACCCTCTGCGATCTCCGGCTCACTCTCGTCGTCGTCTTCGTATTCATCTTCGCATTCGTCGTCTTCGACCTCGTCGGCTCGTTCCTCGAGATCGACCTCGATCGCCCCGACCTCCAGCGGCCTCGGCCATCGCTCCTTCGGCGGCAACCCGAGCGAGTGGCCGAGATCCTGCGGCTGCTTGCGTAGCCAGCCCAGCGCGCCGCCGAACCACGCCCCTTGATTGACCTCGAGCTCCCGCTTGATCCGGCGAGCGCCCGGTCCATCGTCACCACGCACGAACCACCACAACGCGAGCAAGAAGCTCATCGCCGCTGCGGGCAGATAGCCCAATTGATTGCGCGACCACTGGTGCCCGAACAGGTCGCCGCCTGGCCTGAACGATCGGTGCCGCAGCGCCGCATTCGTAGAGATCACGCCAAAGCCGAGATAGACGGTGGTCAAATCGGTCAGCCGCTCCTCGAGCTCGCGGTCCTCGACCTCCAGCCCATGAAAGCGTCGGAACGCATGCGCGACCTCGTGGGCCATCGCACCGACCACGCCGATCGAATCGTCCAGCTGATCCACCTCGCAGCCAAACAGGCACACGCCCTCTTCGATCCCTGCGAACCAGGCGGCCGCGCCCTCGTGCCCGGTCACCCGCTCGATCCCGTACGCGTCGAGCTCGATCTTCTTCTCGCCCTCGAACACCTCGATCTCGACGTCGAGTTGGTCGAGCCCCGCGTAGGCGAGCAGACGCAGCGCGAGCCGGCGAAGCCCACGAGCGTCGGGTGTCCAAGCGTCGGGGAAGCTCTGCTCGTCGGGCAGCACGAGCGGCGCTCGAACGTAGCGCTCCCACCCGGCAGCGGCGATCAGCTCCGCGCTACGCTCGATCAACCACACGCGTTCTTCGGGCTCGAGCGGCGGGCTGGCCATCGCGGCGAGCATGCGTCCACGCCTCGCCTTCGCCAAGCCGCCCAAGACCAAAACCGTGTTAGCGTGGCTCGCATGAGCGAGCACGCGTTCGACCTCGTGATCCGTGGCGGCACCGTCGTCGATGGCTCCGGCCAGCCCCGCTTCGTCGCCGACGTCGGCATCCGCGACGGTCTGATCGCCGCGGTCGACCGCGACCTCCCGCCCGGCCGCGAGGAGATCGACGCGCGTGGAAAGCTGGTCACGCCCGGCTTCGTCGACGTGCACACCCACTACGACGCGCAGGCGACCTGGGATCCGCAGCTCAGCCCGTCGAGCTGGCACGGCGTCACGACCGTGGTGATGGGCAATTGCGGGGTCGGCTTCGCGCCCGCCAAGCCCGACGAGCACAAGTGGCTAATCGGGCTGATGGAGGGCGTGGAGGACATCCCCGGGACCGCGATGACCGAGGGCATGGTCTGGTCGTGGGAGCGCTTCCCCGAGTACCTCGACTCGCTCGACCGGATCTCGCGAGCGATCGATATCTGCACTCAGGTCCCGCACGGCGCCCTGCGGGCCTACGTGATGGGTCGGCGGGGAGCCAAGCACGAGGCCGCCAACGAGGACGATCTCGCGGCGATGGCCGCGATCGTGCGCGAGGGCGTCGAGGCGGGCGCGCTGGGCTTCTCGAGCTCGCGCACGCCGATCCACAAGGGCATCGACGGCGAGTACGTGCCGGGCACCTTCGCGGACGCGCGCGAGCTGTGGGCGCTCGGCCAGGCGGTCGTCGAAGGCGGCGGGGGGATGTTCCAGATGACGGGCAACCACGTCGACATGGCCGCGGAGTTCGGCTGGATGCGCCAGCTCGCGGCCGAGACCGGGGTGCGGATCAGCTTCAACCTGCTGCAGACCGATCAAAAGCCCGATCTCTATCAGCAGATGCTCGGGTTGCTCGACGAGGTGAGCAAGGACGACGTCCCCGTGTACGCCCAGGTCGCGGGCCGACCCAACGGCATCTTGATGACCTGGCAGGGCACGGCGATCCCATTCCTGCCCTACCCCAGCTACATGCCCTTGCATCACCTGCCCTTCGCCAAGCGCCTGCCGAAATTGCAGGAGCCGGCGCTGCGCGAGAAGATCGTCGCCGAGCAGCCGTTCTCGTTCGGCGAGTTCGAGGACTTCGTCGTCTCGAGCTTTCATAAGATGTATCGCTTGGGCGATCCGCCCAACTACGAGCCCGAGCCCGGTGAATCGGCGGCGGCGCTGGCCGAGCGGCAGGGCGTCAGCCCCAAGGTGATCGTGTGGGATTGGCTGCTCGAGAACGAGGGCACGGGGATCGTGTACTTCCCGATCTTCGGCTACGCGCGAGGCGACTTCGAGGTCCTGCGCACGCTCTTGCAGCACCCACGCACGCGGCTGGGCCTCGGTGACGGCGGGGCACACTGCGGGGCGATCTGCGACGCGTCGATCCAGACATTCATGCTCACGCACTGGGTCCGCGACCGCACGCGCGGGCCCAAGCTCGGGCTCGAAGAGGTCGTCCGGACGATCAGCCACGACACGGCCAGCTTCTATGGCCTGGACGACCGCGGGCTGCTGCGGGTCGGATACAAGGCCGACGTCAACGTAATCGACTTCGACAACCTGCGCCTGCATCCGCCGAAGATCGTCTACGACCTGCCCGCGAGCGGGCGCAGGTTCGTGCAGGCGGCGGACGGGTACGTGGCGACGATCGTGTCGGGCGAGCTCGTGCGCTGGCAGGGTGAGCCGACCGGCAAGCTACCGGGCAAGCTGGTTCGTGGGAAGCAGAGCGTTCGTCAAACCTCGATCAACGCGAGCTGATAGCCTCGGCCCATGCTGCCTCGCTCTCGTTCGCTCCTCGTCCTCCTGCTCCCCCTCGCGCTGGTCGCCTGCGACAAGCCTGCGGACAAGCCCGCGGACAAGGGCGCCGAGAAACAGGCCGAAGCCAAGCCCGAGCCCAAGCCCGAGGACAAGCCGGCCGACAAGCCCAAGCAGCTCGAGCACCCGTGGAAGATCAGCGACATCAGCGGCGCGATGAAGGCCGGGACCACGCTGATCTACAAGCAGACCGGCAAGGACGCGGCCGGCAAGACGGTCGAGGACGACTACCGGTGCGAGGTCAAGTCGTCGAACGAGCGCGAGGTCGGGACCGTGTGCAACGGGGTCAACCACCCGAGCAAAGACAAGGGCGCCAACGAGGTCGCGACGGCGGAGTGGACCATGTACAGCCCCTTCTTCGCGGTCTCGCAGCCGGAGGTCCAGCTGGTCGAGCGCGCGGACCTGACGGTGCCCGCGGGCACCTTCGACACGGTCAAGGCCGAGCTGAAGGACTTCTTCGGTAATAGCTATACGGTGTGGATGATCGCCGACAAGCCGGGCGTGTACGCGAAGGTGCACAAGCACGCGAACGTGAACACCGAAGGGGATCAGACCGACCTGATCTTCGAGCTCGCGCCGAGCGAGTGATCAGTGGCCGGGGCCGATCCCGCCAGTGCAACCTTGCTCGCCCATCACGTCGCGGATGCCCTGCTCGACGGTGTCGCCGGCGATCCAGTCGGTCACGAGCGCGCCGCCGAACCCGATGATGAACCCGACGATGTTCCCTGCGAGCGGCACCTCGCTGCCCGCCGCGGCGAAGAACAGGCCGGACGCGAGCGCGCCACCGAGCGCGCTGGTCGTCGAGCGTCCGGCCGCCGCGGCGTAATCGATGCGGGTGTAGTCGGCGTCGTCGAACGCCATCGAGGTCATCGTGATGAGCGGGGCCGCGACAGCGGCGACCGAGGTCGCGCCGGCGAAGCGGCCGAGCGGGATCGCTCGGGTGGCCGGCACTCCGCGGGCGGCCATCGAGAGCGCGAGCTCGTTGCTCAAGTACATCTCACCAGCCGTCGAGAGGCCGCCGCCGACGGTGTTGACCATCGCGTGGCTCAGGTATGCCGGTCGCTGGCCAGTCCGCGCGTGGCCGTAGGCGTCGGTGCCCAGCGAGATCAAGCCGGCCAGCCCTGCGCTGGTTCCGAGCGCGCGGCGTGACGGTCCGGCCAGTCGAGTGCGGACCAAGCCACGCTCTTCGAAGAAGCTGTCGGGCAGCTCGGCCCAGGTCCGCATGTTGCGGGCGGTCGCGTGCTCGGGCGCGCCGAGATTGATGAGCGTTCCGTCCTCGCGCGCGATGACCATGTGGCGACCGCCGAGCGCCTCGTCGTGGACGTTGATCGGCGCGTTGACGCAGCTGTGGGTCCCCGGCGGGCAGAAGCTCGGGCCCATGTCGCCGAACGAGTAGCGGTAGGCAGGGCTATCCGGCGGCGGCGGGCTGTAGCGGTAAGGCTCGGCCCCGGGAGCGCTCATGGTTCGTCGGGCCTCGCCCATCAAGCGCCCGAGCTCGTTGGGATCGAGCGCGCGACCGTCGGCGCGGTAGACCAAAACCGCGTCGCCGAACAGCGGGAACCAGGCATCGTTGGCGTAGCTGCCGGGCACGCCGCGGTTGAGGCTCCGCGTCGCCGGACCGCCGCGGCTGGAGATCATTCGCTCGACATCGGAGATCCCGTGGCGAGCCATCGACGAGCGGAACCCACCGAACATCGGCCGACCGCCTACGACGATCATGTCCGAGGTGTGTCCACCGCTCCACATCACTCCGGTGGTGTTGCTCGGCACGAAGCTGGGCATGCCGAAGGGCGCGAGGCCGGCCCCCGCTCCGCGCATGACCGGGTTGAACAGCTCGGCTGGATCGCCGAGCACGAACGCTGGTGAGGGCAACGCTGGGCCCCCTACGCCCGGCCCCGAGCGACCGCCCGACGCTGGGCTAGGCGTGGGGAGGAACACCCGCTCGCGCCCGCCCGACGCGACCGAGCCTGGCGAGCGGTTCACGTCGAGCAGCGCCTGGTCGACGGTCGGCACGTAGGTTTGCGGACCCGGGGGGAGCGCGAAGGGATCCGGAGCGAAGCCCGGTACTCGAAAGGGATTGCCCAGCGGACCCACACCCGGAAAGCCAAAGGGATCGGCTCGCATGCCGACGCCAGGCAAGCCAAAGGGATTGTCGAGCCCGCCCATGGGCATCAGCGGCCGCACCGTGCGAGCGCGCGGCTGCATTGGCATGGTCAATGACTGGTTCGGGTCGCGCCGCTCGGCCATCATCTGGCGCAGATCGACGACCGGCACGCCCTCGCGATCCAGCACGCGCTCGAACTGGGCGAGCGTGACGATGATGCGATGCGGGGCTGGTAGCGGCGGTCCGGCGACGGAGGTCCCGCTGATCTGCGTGACGCGCAGCATGTCCGCCCCCGCACCATCGAGGCCATAGAGGACGTCGGGCGGATGCAGCAAGCCAGGCTCGGTGATCCACACGTGGCCAGCCTCCGCTCGCCGCCGACGCTCGTCGCTGGCCCGGCGGAGCAAGTTGGCGTAGTCGTAGTACTCGCCCTCGCCGCGGCCGTGGGTAGCCAAATACACGCGCGCGCGGTTGAGCTGGGCGAGCAAGTCGTCGTTGGTCAGGCTGCCGACCACGATCGCACAAGGTCCAGCCGTGCTGGCCTCGCCGACACGCTGGACCAGCCCGCTCGCTGGCCGCGGTGATCCACCAGCCGTGGTCGCGCCCTGCTGGACGGCGTGGACCAACTCATGGGCGAGCAGCCGACGGCCGCGCGGCGTCTCGGGCCGGTACTCTCCAGCCGCGAACACCAGGTCCCTGCCATGCGTGAACGCTCGCGCGTGCAGCTGTCGTGCGAGGCTGGCCTCGCTCGCGCGCGTGTGGATGCGTAGCGAAGACAGATCCTGACCCAGACGCGGCTCGAAGAACTCGCGCTCGCGTGGGCCGAGTCGCTCGCCGGAGCCGAGCGTCCGCAGGCGCTGGGCCAGCTGGTCGGACGGAGGCATTGGCTGCTGCCGCGCGCTCGCGCTGCGCTGCACGAGCAGCTCGTCGCGCTCTCGTTCACACGCAGCGCACATACGCTGGACCATCGCGGGCGAGCGGAGCGGGGTCACCGAGCCCGGCGCAGCCTCGGGAGCCGAGACCATGCGATCGGCGATCGAGTCGGCCTCACGCTCGGAAGGATCATCGGAGTCGCTGACTCGGACGCTCGAGCCAGGCCCACCCGAGTAGGTCCGCGTGGCGAGCTGAATCCACAGCGCGTTCGGCTCGCTGTCCTGCGACTTACCCGACTCGGGCGACGCCGCCCCCTCCCGCTGACGATCCGACGCCTTGCGAGGCCCGGCCAGCGCTACCGCCCTGCTCACGCGCCGCGCTCCTCGAGCTGGATCGGCCTGGCCATCGAGTGGCGATCCTGCCCGAAGATCGGCCGCTGGAACACTCGGTCGGTGTACGCTGCTCGCATGTCATTGTGGTCCCCGGACGCCTGGCACGACGCGTGGGAGCTCGCGAGCGTCGCCCATCACGGGCAGAAGCTGCCGGGCAGCGAGCTCCCCTACGCGGGTCACGTCGCCGCGGTTGCGATGGAGGTCGCGCGAGCGATCGCGGCTCGCCTCGCCGACGCGCCAGTCGAGCAGCCCGATCTCGCGATCCAGTGCGCGCTGCTGCACGACGTGGTCGAGGACACCCAGACACCGCTCGCGGTGATCGAGGCCCGGTTCGGCCCTGCGGTCGCGCGCGGGGTCGCGGCGCTCAGCAAGGATCCCTCGGTCGGCGACAAGCCGGCGCAGATGTTGGACTCGCTGAGCCGCATTCGTGCGTGCCCACCCGAGGTCTGGATGGTCAAGCTCGCCGATCGCATCCACAACTTGCGGGAGCCGCCGCGCTACTGGACAACGAGCAAAATCCTCGCGTACCAGCGCGAGGCCGAGACGATCCACGCGGCGCTGGCCGAAGCCTGCCCGGTCCTCGGCGCTCGCCTACGCGAGAAGATCGACGCCTACGGTCAGTTCGCCGACGCTCGCGCCTGATCGTTCGAGCGGGACCCTCGCGCTGCTCCGCCGACCTGATACGCTCGCGCCGTGTCGACCGAGCCGGACCTTCGCCGGGAGCTGAGTGGTCTCGATGCGACGGCGGTGGTGATCGGGGCGATCATCGGCGTCGGCATCTTCTTCACGCCGAGCCGGGTCGCCGCGCTGGCCGGCAGCGCCGAGCTCTCGCTGTGGACCTGGGCGATCGGCGGCCTGATCGCCCTGCTCGGCGCGCTGACGATCGCGGAGCTCGGCGCCTTGGTCCCGCGCGCGGGCGGGCAGTACGAGATCTTGCGCGACGCCTACGGGCCCGCGACCGGGTTCGTGTACGTGGTCTGTAACGCCACGGCGATCCAGGCTGGGTCGATCGGCGTGATCGCGCTGGTCTGCGTCGACAACCTCGCGGTGCTCTTGCGCGGCGAGGTGCTGGCACCCTGGGCGACGATCGGCTGCGCGATCGGGCTGACGATCGGCATCGCGCTGGCAAACGCGGCGGGGGTCCGCTGGGGAGCGCGGATCCAGAACATCACGGTGATCGCCAAGCTCGCGACCTTGCTGACGGTGACGCTGGTGGCCTTGCTGGCGCCCGCGGGTGAGCCACTCACGGCGAGCACGAGCGAGCCCACGCTCGGGCCGGTCGCCGCGATCGCGGCGGCGCTGGTGCCCGTGTTGTTCGCGTTCGGCGGCTGGCAGCAGGTGCTGTGGATCGGCGGCGAGATCCGTCGGCCCGAGCGCAACCTGCCGCTGGCGATCCTCGCTGGGGTCGGCGTGGTGGTGGCCGTATACCTCGCGGTCAACTGGGCCTACCTGCACCTGCTCGGGCACGCGGGCGTGGCCGGCTCGAGCACGCTGGCTGCGGACGCGGTCGCGTCGGTGTTCCCCGAGAGCGGCCGCCGGGCGGTCGCCCTCGCGGTCGCCGTGTCGGCGCTCGGGGTGCTCAACGCACAGCTGCTGACCGGCCCGCGCCTGCTCTATGCGCTGGCGCGCGACGGTCGGTTCTTCTCTTCGCTCGGTCGCATACACGCGACCCGCGGGACGCCTGTGCCTGCGATCGTGCTCTTGGTCGGCATGGCGGTGGTCTTGCTGGTGCTCGCGGGTCAAGCCGGGATCGATCGCCTGCTCACCGGAGTGGTGCTCGTCGACGCGCTGTTCTTCGCGCTGACCGGGCTGGCCTCGCTGGTGCTCGCGCGTCGACGGCCGCATCGCGATCGACCAGTTCGGATGCCGGGCTTTCCGGTCGTGCCGCTCTTGTTCGGGCTCGCCGAGCTCGGCGTGGCCGTCGGCGCGTGGCTGGTTCCGGCGGTTCGCGGGGCGGCGATCATCGGCGTCGGCTGGATCGCGGCGTGCTTGCTGATCTACTTCGTTCGCTTTCGCAGCAAGTAACTGCGCTCGCGCTACCAAGGGCGCAACACACTGGCGTTCGGTAGCGCGACAGTCACGGCTACGAGCAGTCGACCTCCGGCTCGCCGGACACCTTGCAGGTGGCCGACAACGAGCGATCCGCCGGCAACACCACGTTCGAGCGATACGCCAGCTCGAACTCGAGGTTGAGCCCCCGCTCGAAGCAATAAGGCGAGATGTCGTCGAGCGGATCCGGCGTCAGCATGTCCGCGTCGACGCGCGCCGCGTAACAGACGTCGACATCGTCACCGGGCAGCACGTAGCTACCGGAGGCCGGGTCGACCGCGTAGCTGCCCTGCTCGCCGCGCACGCACTCGGGCACCGAGACGACACCGGACCCGGGCAGGCTCATCTCGACCCGACAGTCGGGCTCGAGGATCTCGGTCTCGGGGTCGCGATCGGCCGCGCACGAGTGGTAGCAAGCAGGGATGATCTTGGTTCGGATCTTGTCGGCGATCGACTCGAGCGCGCCGGTGTAGTCCGGCGCACAGATCGAGTGGAGGTTGCCCGGCGTGAACGCGTCGACGAGCTCGCGCACGCGCACCGGCGGGACCGCGGCCTCACCGAGCGACCCGGTGCAGCCGGGCCCGATGCCGAAGTTGGCCTGGAACTCCGGGTCAGTCTCGCCGACGTCGGCATATATGAGCGAGCCGTCGGGCTGCACGCCGCCGATCAACGCCACGATTACGTCTTGATCGGGGTTGAGCGCCCGCTTCTCATCCTCGATCTGCTGCAATAGATCGATGTAATTGCCGACCGGATGCAGCACCGCTTGGTCTGGATCATTGGTGGGATTACCCATTACGTCGAGATCGACGCTATCGCACGAATCGTAGCCGCTCGGATCACCGAAGCACTCGACGCCGGCGTTCCAGCACAGCGCCGATGTCGGCCCCTCCGCCTCGGGATCGGACCAGAACACCTTGCCCTGCTCGCCAGTGAAGATCCCGCTGAAGTCCGTGTTGTACGAACAGTCGACCTCGTCGGTCACGATCACCACGGCCAAGATCGCGCTATCGCGCAGAAACCCGTATTGCTGCTCGCCGGCCGTGTCGGCCCGACGCAGCGCGAACGACATCGCCTGGAGCGGGCTCTCGAACCCGCAACCATTGATGCCCTGCGGGCCAAAGCAGCGAAACGCATCGACGGTGCTGACGCCCGCGGCCAGGTTGGTCTTGCCCTCGATCCGCTCGAGCCAGGGTCGCGGCGCCAAGCTGGCGTCGTACTCGGTCGCCGTCGGCAGGACCTCGAGCTCGGCTGCGTCGAGCGTGCAGATGTCGGTGCAGGCGAGCTCGCCGACGTCGTCGTCGGCGAACACGAAGTCGCCGAGCCGCTCGCGGCACGAGCTGAGCACCAAGTTGCCGCCCTCGGGCGTGGTCGCGCCGCACCAGGGGTTGCCCATGTCCGTCGTGGTCACGCCGATCCGATAGTTGGCTCCGACGTCCTGGGCCTCGAGCACCTCGATGAAGGCCCCGAAGTTGGCGGCCAAGTTGGCCTGCTCTTCGCCCATCGAGCCCGAATTGTCGATCACGAATAGGATGTCGACGTCCTTTTGCTCGGTCAGCTGCAGCTGCTTTTCCTGGTCCTGCTTGCCATCGAGCTCGACACCTTTGAGGCCGAGCTGGCCGCACCCGCAGATGAACGCGAGCGCGAGCGGTCCAGTGACGAGGCGAGCGTCCATGGATCGAGCATAGGGACCGCATGGGTGCGCGTGCAACGTCAACCTGGTTGGCACACCGGCGCGAACATCGTCGCTCGAGCATTCAGCTCCACATGATCGAGCCGCATGGACAAAGCCGCCGCGAGCGTTGCGGTGGTCTCGATCACCTCGCCGCGTAAAGCTGCCGCCATGCAGCGAAACGTCGGGACCGTATGCATTCGCGAGGTCGTGGTGGCCGAGGGCTCCGAGCCGGTGCTCGAGCTCGCTCGGTTGATGCGCCACTACCACGTCGGCGACGTGATCATCGTCGACCGCCGGGGCGACAAGCGCTACCCGATCGGGATCGTCACCGATCGCGACATCGTCGTCGACGCGCTCGTGACCTCGCTGGATCGGATCCGCGAGATGACGGCCAGCAGCCTCGTCAGCCGCCCGATCGTGACGGTGCGCGAGGACCAGAGCATCGACGACGCGCTCGAGACCATGCGTATGAAGGGTGTCAGGCGAGCGCCGGTAGTCGACGGCGAGGGTGCGCTGATCGGCATCCTGGCGGTCGACGATCTCGTCGAGTGGTTCGCCGGGCGCATGTCCGAGCTGGCGATCTTGTTCTCGCGCGAGCAACGAATCGAGCGCGACGCTCGGCCGTGATCGTGATCGTCAGCGCTCCCCCGAAGGAGCGAGCTCGAGCTCGACCCGCACCGCGTCGTGATCGGAGCTGCGGCTGTCGAGCACCTGCGTGGCGTGGACGACGAGCCCGCGCACGTACACGTGGTCGAGGCGCGGCGCCTCGCCGTCGGCGAACACCGTGCTCAGACCATGACGGGCGACGAACTCCTCGACGACCTCGCGCCGGTTCCCGCTCCAGGTGTTGAAATCGCCGGCGACCAAGACCGGGCCCGAGTGCGCAGAGATCGGACCATCGAGAGCCCGAAGCTGCGCGTCGAGGGCCGGCGCCGAACGAAAGTTGATCCCGTGCAGGTTCACGACCAAGAGCGACGCGCTCGCCCCGTCGACATCGAACCAGGTCAGCAGCGATGACTTTGGCGTGTTGGCGAACGGCTCGGTCTTTGCCGTGAGCATCGCCTGCCAACGCCGCGGATCGGCGGTGCTGCCGGTCGCGACTCCGGTCTTGACCGTGTGCCGCCGGAGCTCGAACGCGACGACCAGGATCCACGCGCGCGCGGCCGGGAGCTCCGTCCACGCCGGCGGCACGTCGACGGCCTCCTGCAAGAGCAGCAGCTCGGCCCCCGCGGCGAAGCGCTCGAGCTCGGTCGAGAAGCCCCGGTGACGCTGCTTGTGGGTGTTCCAGCTGACGAGGTCGAAGCGACTCGGGAGCTGCTGCGTCTCGGCCTTGCCAGCGTCGATGGTCATCGGGACCTCGCTCGGGTGCACGCAGCCCAGCGCCCCTGCCAGGAGCGCCGCGCTCGACCACACCCGCGCTCGCTCGCGCTCGAGCATGTCAGCCGCGATCCTCGACCGCGTCGATGAAGGCCGCAACCGCTCGCTCGACTGCCCGATCGTCCGCGCGTCCGAGCTGGTGCCGCAAGCTCGCCTCGAGCGTCGGAAAGTCGAAGCGAAAGCCAGTCTCGAGCAGCCGGCTCGGGCGAACCCGCTGACCCGCGAGCAGCACCTCCTTGCCCATCTGCCCGAACAGCGACGCGACCACGAACCCAGGCAGCGGCATGAAGGCCGGCCGCCCTAGCACCTTTCCGAGCGTGCGCGCGAGCTCCCGTTGAGGTACCGGCTCGGGCGCGACTGCGTTGACCGGGCCGTCGAGCTGCTCGCAGCGGATCGCGTGCAGCACCACGCCGAGCATGTCGTCGGGATCGATCCACGAGAGGTACTGCCGACCGCCCGCGATCGGTCCGCCGAGGCCCAGCGAAGCGGGCACCTTCAAGCGAGCGAGCGCCCCGCCGCGCGGGCTCAGGACCACGCCGATCCGCAGCAGGACCACGCGGATGCCCGCCGCGCGAGCGGGCTCGGTCGCGGCCTCCCATGCGCGGCAGACCTCGGACAAGAAGAATCCGTCTTCCCCCAAGGAAGAGCGCTCGTCGACCCAGTCCTCGCCGGTGTCGCCGTAGATCCCGACCGCCGAGGCCGATACCAACACGCGCGGCTTGTTGGCCTGCGAAGCCAGGGCCT
>CBFGLP010001456.1:0-1882 GCA_965649595.1 uncultured Myxococcales bacterium
CCGCCGCACAAGGACTTCTGGGAGGTCTGGGCAGCTCGCTTCTCCGCCGCCGACTTCGTGCGCGAGCAAGACAACGTGGTCGAGCGCGACGACGAAGAGGCCCCCGCGCTCACCCCGGCCCCGCTCGGCAGCGACGAGGACGCGAGCGACATCGAGGGCGAGGGTCTCCCGCTGATCGAGGACGCACCCGACGAGCGCACGCAAGTCCGGGTAGAGCTCAACCTCGGCCGCAAGCACGGCTACAAGGCCTCGGGTGTCCGCGCGCTGCTCAAGCGCTACGTCGGGCTCCACGGCAAGGCGGTCAAGGATCTGACCGTGCGCGACCAGGGCAGCCTGTTCCGCATGGACAGCCGCCACCTCGCGCTGGTCCGCGATCGCCTCGATGGCCAGGTCGTCGACGACGTCGCGCTGACCCTGGCCGAGGTGCTCGACGACGCCGCGCCGCTGCGGGTCGACGACGCGCACACCGGCGAGCTCGTGGCCCAGGCCGCCAGCTTGTTCACGCCCGAGGAAGGCCAGCCCGCTCCGAGGGGCGCGAGCGAAGTCGAGGCGAGCAGCCCCGAGCCCGTCCCCGCCGAAGAGCGTGGGCCCGAGAAGGAGCTCGTCGAAGCCCCCGCGGATGACTCGCGTGCGGACGCGTCCGCTCCGGTCGTGGCCGACTCGAGTAGCGTCGAGCCAGAGGCCGCGGCAAAAGACGAGTGACGTGGGTCTCGATCCCTACCCCGATCCCGACCAGCGCGAGCACGAGCTGGTCGAGCTCGTGCGTGCGTGGCCGCGGCCGAGCCGGCCGATCGAGCTGATCCGCTACGGGGAGAGCGTCGAGGGCCGCCCGCTCCACGCGGTCCGGATCCCCTCACCTGCCGGCTCGACCAGCCCGCGAGTGCTCGTTAGCGCCAACATCCACGGCCCCGAGTACATCAGCAACCGCGTGTGCACGACGATGCTCGAGCAGCTCGTCCACGGCCAAGCGAGCCCCGAGCTGAGCGATCTGCACGCGCGCGCCGAGCTGTGGCTGGCCCCCTGCCTCAACCCCGACGGCTACGCTCGCACCTTCGCGTGTGACGGCGTCGGCCCCCTGCCCCACCTGCGTCACAACGCGCACGGTGTCGATCTCAACCGCAACTGGCCGCTCCCCCCTGGCGGCCGCCGCCTCCCGCTCCCGGCCGCTGGCAGCGATCGTCCCGGCGACCCGACCTACCGCGGGACCGCGCCGCTCAGCGAGCCCGAGACCGCCGCGCTCGAGCGCGTGCTCGACGAGCAGCGCTTCCACGCCGGAGTCAACCTGCACAGCTTCATGGGCACGCTGTTCCCCGCGCGGGTCCGTGAGCGCGACTCGTTCTCGCGCTACCGAGAGCTGTGTCGGACCTTCGTTCGAGCACAACGCGAGGTGCACTACCACCGCCTCGCCAGCCGGATCTTCGACACCTACACTGGCGAGCTGGAAGACCACCAGCACCACAACCACGCCTGCTGGTCGATCTGCGTCGAGACCTTCTCGGTCAGCGCCAGCTACCGCCAACACCTGCGCGCGCCGAGCCTGTTCTGGCGCTTCAACCCGCGGGACCCAGCCCGCTGGGCTCGCAACGACGTGCCCGCGATCGCGGCGTTCTTGCTCGCCGCGCTCGCGCTGCCGCCTCCGACTTCATCGAGCAAGTGATCGAGCCCCTGCGACGGTACGGCTGATCGAGCCCCTGCGACGGTCGTGCACGAGCTACGAGCTCCCGCCGTACCGTGGCGGCTCGATCGCCTGCCCGGAACCGGGTGGATGACAGAGACGCTGGGGGTGCTCCTGAGCGAGTCGAGCCGGCCGAACGCTTGCTCGGGGAAGGTCTCCGGACTCATCCAGTGATCACTCGCAGCCAAGACCTACCCTGGACCGGCG
>CBFGLP010001457.1:0-2258 GCA_965649595.1 uncultured Myxococcales bacterium
TGCCGGTCCAGTACCTCGAGGGCCAGGACGGCGGAGCCGGGACCGGCGATCCGGCCTCGTACCAGATGGTCCCGACCGAGCAGTTCCTGCCCCGCTACGTGTTCGTGACCGGCACCGGCTACGACCTCAACTACGTGCAGATCATCCGACCGCAAGGAGCCGCCGACGTGCTCGTCGATGGCGTGGTCGTGACCGGCTACTACGGCGTCGGCGAGTTCGAGGTCGCCGACTGGTCGATCGGCGAGGGTGCCCACGTGGCCGAGAGCGACGAGCCCTTCGGCGTCGTGCAGGTCGGCTACACCGAGGTGACCTCCTACGCCTACCCCGGCGGGCTGCGGCTAGCGAAGATCAACCCGAACCCGGAGGGGTGACGCTCACCAAAAGCGCGGCGAAACCAAGGCCAGCTTGATCAACCAGCACACGAAGAGCAGGCCGAGGGCCGTCCAGGTCAGCGCCCGTCGCAGCGGCTCGGACAACGCCAGCGCGCGACCGCGGAGCAGCGAGACCGGCAGGTAGATCAAGAACAGCCACGAGAACACGCCCGCTAGCGTCGCTACCGGGTTGAAGAGCAGCGCATCGCCGATCCTCCCGCTGTCGAGCGCGATGATCGCCCGGGTCGTGCCCGAGGTCGGTGAAGGGATGCCGAAGGTCAGATCGAACCACTTCGGCACGTGAACCGGATAGCGGCCGGTCGACGCGATCGACAGCGCGACCGCGTGGACGCCCGCGGAGATCAGCCAAAAGCAGCCCTCGGCCCAGGTCGGGCCCCGCTGCCGGCGAACGATCACCGCGAGCGGTCGCACGCGCTCAGAACTTGGCCAGCTGCATGACGAAGCCGAGGCCCATCATGATCACCGCGATGATGATGCCGGCGATCGCCAGACCCTCGCCCGCGTTGCGCTTCTTGGCTTCCTGCAGGCCGATGATGCACAGGATCAGCCCGACCAGCGAGCACAAGAACGAGAGGATGAACCCCGCGATCACGATCCCGGGCGTCTTGCCGTAGTTCGGATCGTCGCCGCCGGAGAACCCGTACGAGCCAGGGTTCGCGGGCTGATAGGGGTTGAAGCCGTTGCCACCGGGAGGCTGACCGAAGCCGCCGGGTTGCCCGAACACGTTGCCGCTGGGCGGCTGCTGTCCGTAGGGGTTGCCACCGGGCGGCGGTCCGAAGGGTCCGGGTGACTGTGGCTGTCCGTAGTTGGGCGGCTGGGGCTGGCCAAAGGGGCCACCACTCGGCGGCGGTCCGAAGGGTCCGCTGCTCGGCGGAGGTCCGTAGCTCGGCGGCTGTCCCTGACCGGGCGGCGGCTGTCCGTAGGGGTTGTTGGGATCGCTCATTCCTTCGCAACTGTAAGCCGTCCGCCCGGCGGAAGGGAAAGCGCTCGCGTTGCGCCGCTGCGGGGCGTCGGGCGACCATCCCGGCCGATGGCCTCGCGCGCCCTCCTTCGTGAGCCGCTGCTCCACTTCGCCCTCGCCGGCATCGCGCTCTTCGGCCTGTTCCGACTCCTCGGTCCCACCCCGACCGACGAGATAGTGGTCTCGGCGGACACGATCGAGCGGCTCCGCTCGCAGCAGCTGCGCCGGCTCGGCCGCGAGCCGAACGACGCCGAGCTCGACGCGGCGATCCGAGCCTGGGCCGACGCCGAGATGCTCTACCGCGAGGCCAAGGCGCTCGGCCTCGATCGCGGCGATCCGATCGTCCGTCGCCGGCTCATGCAAAAGATGCAATTCCTGTTCGAGGAGGCCGAGGCGCCGCCCGAGCCGACCGACGCCGAGCTCGAGCAGTGGATCGCCGCCAACCGCGAGCGCTTCGAGCAGGCCCCGCGGCTCTCGTTCACGCACGTGTTCGCGGCCAGCTCGTCGCGCGTGACCCCCGAGGCCAAGCTGGCCGAGATCGAGCAGGCGCTGGTCGAGGGCGCCGATCCGGCGACGCTCGGCGAAGCCTTCGTGATGGGCCAGGAGATCACGGCCAAGACGGTCGCCGAGCTCAACCGCCAGTTCGGCAGTCAATTCGGCGACAAGCTCGACGCGCTGTCCCAGGAGCGCGCCGACCCGTCGGGGTCGAAGGGCTGGCACCGGCTGCGCTCGATCTACGGCTGGCACGTCGTCCACATCGACGAGCGCACGCCCGGTCGCCTGGCCACGCTGGCCGAGGTCCGCAGGCAAGCCCGCGAGGGCCTGCTCCAGCAGCGCCGCCTCGCCGCGCGCGAGCAGGCGATCGACCGCCTGCGGGCGCGCTACGAGGTCGTGATCGAGGAGGG
>CBFGLP010001458.1:0-7125 GCA_965649595.1 uncultured Myxococcales bacterium
GCCCTCCTTCGAGTTGCCGAAGGTATCGATCCCAGCGCGCGGAAACGAGCTTTGATTTTGGAAGCCGCCCACGCACTCGAGGCAGGACAGCGAAGCAGCGAAGCTGGACGCATCTATGAGCGACTGGGCTTGCTCTCTCGCGCCGCCAAGGCCTACGCCGACGCAGGCGATATCGAGCGATTGGAGAGCGTTCATCGGGAACTCGATGCCCGAGATCTCCGCGAAACGGAGCAACGATCGCTCCAGCGTGAGATCGACAGCGCGATGCAGACGGGTCGTCGACAGCTGGCGCATCGGCTTCTGTTGGATCACCTAGGACTGGCCGAGCGCGAGCGGCATACGCCAAACCCCGCCTTACAATTGGTGCTCGCCCAACTACAACAGATGGCGGTGCGCGATCGCAGCTTTCGTCTGCTCATCGGCGATTCACCACAGCACCGAGCCGAGATTCGTGTCGTGGGGCGCGATCGGCTTCGCATGGGGCGAGGCCCCGAATGCGAGCTTCGGCTCGACGGGGCTGCACTCTCGCGCCAACACGCCGAATTGGCGCTCGCCACCGAAACCGATGACGTCTTGATCCTCGTACGGGATCTCGGATCACGAGCCGGAACGTTCGTCGATGGTGTTCCACTCGGGCCCGGAGACGATTTGGTCGTCTCCGGGCCCGAGCGGACAAGCGCCGAGTCACACGAAGTGGCGCTCGGGATTGCGGCGAGCCTCGAGCTCGTACCTGCGAGGAGCGAGTCGGACGAGCGACCAGTGCTACTGGTCCGAAGCGCGAGCGAGCAGACCACACCGCCATCATGGACTCTATTCTGTCCATTAGGAGGAAGGCTCTTCCTAAACCCCGAAAATGAATTGCCAGTGACCGTCGACTTTAACGGCGAGCATGTGAACTTCATGGTGCCTCCGACGACGTCACTTTATCTGAACGGCACTGTCGTCGGCCTGGGTGCATCCATCGAGGTCCTCATCGGTGATGAAATCCGGCTCGTGGATGAAGGACGTATTGAACGAATCATGCGCATTTGTTCACTCTGATGATTCCTCTCCCTCGTTGACCTTCAGTCCAGAGTCCAGTAGGCCCTTCGATGCGCGAGAGTACCGGCCCCAAACGCTCCAAGTCTCCCCTGGAAGCCGTCATTCGGTCCATCCTCGCTCGTTTCGGAGAAGGATCGACTCCCCCGGAAGACCTTCCTGCCCTGAGGCAACTCGTAGAGGACATTCAACGCGGCGCGAGCCTGCCTGCCTTGGATGAGCAGATCCGCGCACTTTCTCATTCAGGATACCTTCGAGGCGCAATTGTCGCCGTCGCAGATTGTCTATCGGCTACCCCGAGGCCCGAACTCGCCCTCCGTCTCGCAGCAGAACTGCTCGACGCACTCGCGCCAGAGCTCGGCGTTGCGCTGGGTCGCGCAATTCTCGCGGACCTCTCGTCCCCCACGACTGCAGCACTGGACCGAGAGACACGAGATCGTCGCTATGACCTCGAGGTCTCGACCCACCTCCTTCTCGCAGAGCACATGCTCGACCTCGGGGAGCCCAGTAACGCGCTGCGCCACTTCGAAGCGGTACTCGCGCTCGACGTGGACCACGTCCGTGCCCTGCGAGGCTGGTCTCGCTGTGTGCAGGAGCTCGAGCGCAGGGGTCTCTCGGCCGAGCATCGCAGTCGTGGGCTCTCGCTGCTAGATGGCCTCGAAGAGCTCGAGTTGGCCGGAGGCGCCGGTCTCGAGCGCTACGAGCTAGGTCGGCCGCTCGGCCGAGGACGTCATGCGGTTGTCTATGAGGCCTACGATCGGCGCGTAGGCCGCTCGGTTGCGCTCAAGCGACTCCTCGGTGATCAAGCGCGGACCGACGGCACTCCAGGACGGGTGGTCGAGGCTCGATTCTTCTCCGAGGCCCAGACGCTGGCGCGGGTTCGGAGCCCTCACGTGGTCGCTCTCCTGGATGTCCAGCCACGCCACCGCTTCGTCGCGCTCGAGCTGTGCCGCGGCGGGAATTTGCGGCTTGCCATGCGGCGAGGCCTCTTGGGGCCGAGTGACATCGAAATGGTCGCCATCCAGCTCCGACGTGCCCTCGCTGCTGTCCATGCGGCCGGAGCCGTACACCGTGACGTCAAGCCAGCTAACATTCTCGTCCGAGAGGCGCGTGCAGGCTCGCCGATCGCGCTCGCAGACTTTGGCCTGGCGGTTGGTCAGCGGGGAAAAGGCAGCCGAGATCGAGGGCCCGGGGCGGGTACGCTGCGCTACTTAGCCCCCGAGCTCAAACGCGGCGATCGTGCGACACCGGCGAGCGACTTGTTCGGAGCCGGCCTCGTGCTTCTCGAGTTGGCCATCGCTCCAAAAGCGCTCCCCGACGAGCTCGATCGGATCGATGGCAGGCTCGATCCCCGCTCGTTGGTAGCCGAGCTCGTCCCGGAGTCACTCTCGGCCTGGCTCCCGACGCTCGAGAACCTGTTGGCATCCGACCCCGAGTCCCGGCGCTGGGTACTGCCTGTCTGAGCACGACCCGCGAGATTTTCCCGACACCTCTCCAAGAGTTCGAGTCCCGTGCGATCTGCATCGATTCTTTCGCTCCCCCTCGTCCTGCTGGCCTGCGAAGAGGTCCCGCGTACTTACAGCACCGCGACAGACGGCGCCGAGGTCATCTTTCAAGACGACTTCGACCGGCCGCTCCTCGGTGATGCCTGGCTCACCACGGGCGGAGGGGCGGTGCTCGACAAAGGCAGCCTCCACCTTTCCAATCTTCACAATCACCCCGTCTGGCTGCGTCAGGCGCTGCCCAACGACCTGCGCATCGAGTTCGATGCGTGGGCCGAGACCGAGGAAGGCGACATCAAGGTCGAGCTTGCAGGCGATGGATCGAGTTACGCAACCGCGGCCAGCTACGTCGCCACTGGTTATGTCGTGATCTTTGGCGGCTGGAACAACACTCTGAATGCCATTGCACGATTGGACGAACACGGAGATGATCGAATTGCTCGGCCTGCTCAACCTCCAGTAGAGCCGAATCACCGCTATCATTTCGTGATTACTCGAAACGGAAACGAGCTACGTTGGGAGGTCGATGGTGAGCTCATGGTCGAATATGTGGACGACCAGCCGCTCACGGGTCCCGGGCACGATCACTTCGCATTCAATAACTGGGAGGCCCCGGCCCGCTTCGACAATCTCGTGATCTATGCATTGGCCTCGAATAGCCGATAGGCGCGCAAAACGCGCTCGTGGCTCCAGGGGATCACGCTGAGCGTCTAGCGTGTAGATCACGGATGGCGCGTTCGGCGGCATGCGCCTGGTATTCCATTGAGCACCAAACGTCGTTCAGAAGGCAATCCGATGGACCGAGAGACCCTGTTCTATGGCAGAGGAAGGCAATCCGACGGACCGAGAGGCCCTCTTCTGCGGCGAACGGCGTCGATGGCGCAAGCGGTCCGCCTGACAGCCTCGTCGACCGGTGGTAAACGCGAGCCTCCTCGATGACCGACGATCTCCCCCGCCCCTTCGGCCGCTACGTGCTGACTCGCCTGATCGGCGAAGGCGGCATGGCCGAGGTGTATCAGGCGAGCGTGCGAGTCGCGGAGGGGCTGACCAAGTGGGTGGTCATCAAGAAAATCCGCGCCGACTTCGCCGACGACCGTGACTTCACCCGGATGTTCGTCGACGAGGCCAAGATCGCCCTGAGCCTCAATCACGCCAACATCGTCCAGGTATTCGACTTCGGGCAGATTCGCGGGACCTTCTACCTCGCCATGGAGTTGATCGAGGGCATCGACCTGATGCGCCTCTTTCACGTCGTGCGCAGCCGCGAAGACGCGTTTCCGTCAGTGATTGCGGCCTACATCGCTCATCAGGTCGCATCGGGCCTCGCCTACGCCCATCGCAAGTGCGACGACTATGGAGCCCCGCTCGGCATCGTCCACCGCGATGTCAGCCCACACAACCTGATGCTCAGCTGGGAGGGTCAGGTCAAGATCCTCGACTTCGGGATTGCTCGCACCCGCAGGGCCTGGGACCGCGAGCACGATCGAGCCGAGGCCGAGACGATCAAGGGCAAGGTCGCGTACATGTCGCCCGAGCAGTCTCTCGGCAAGCCGGTCGACCAGCGATCCGACCTCTACTCGCTCGGCGTAGTGCTCTACGAGCTCCTCACGGGCGAGCTGCTCTTTCGTACTCGAGACCGGATGCATGCCCTCGAGCGGGTCCGGACCGAGCCGATCCCGCCGATCCTCGAGCAGGCCCCGGATCTCCCGGACGAGCTCGCCCACATCGTCGACCGAGCGCTCGCCCGTGACCCCGGACAGCGCTGGGAGTCTGCCCGAGAGATGCAATCGGCCCTGGCTCAGTTCCTTCATCGCGCCGATCCCGTGGTCGATGACGAGGTCCTGAGTCAGTACCTCGACCGATACCGTGAACAAGATCCCAGTGGTGCAGCTCCGCGCCCTGTGAGCCGGCCCGTCTCGGGCTTCTCGCACATCGAGACCCGCGAGCTGGGCGAGACCCAAGGCACCGTGCTGCCGCTCGCGCCGCTACGCAGCTCGGTCCGCTGCGTGCTTCTCCAGGCCAGCTTCGAGCCGCGTCCGCTGCTTCCCAATGACGCACCACCCAACGTCGGGCCGCTGCTCGACCTCGTCCGCGACGTCGCGTTCAAGCGCGAGGCGCACGTCCGCCGGCTCGACGAGCGCGGGACCCTGCTGGTCTTCGGGACGGTGCTGACGACCGGAGACGACGCCGACCGGGCGCTGCGAGTGGCCCGGGCACTGCGCGAGAGCGTGGCCGAGTTCGCGCCTGGGACCGCGCTCGGGCTGGTCTTGCTGACCACCCACCTCACCGTCGTCCGCGGCGAGGATGGGACGGTCTCGGTCGAGCTTCCGCAGGGGCTCGAGCAGCAGCTCGATCGGGTCGCTCGCCACGTCATCGAGGATCCGATCATGGTCGCTGGCGAGCTCGTCGAGCGGCTACGTCGCTCGTGGAGGATCGGCGAGTCGGGCTGGCTCGACCCCCAGATCCCCGACGAAGCGGCCGGCTCTCCCTGGGCGGCGGACTTCCAGCGGGTAGCTCCGGTGCTCGGCCCCCTGACCGAGGCCGAGCGGCGCAGCCAACAGACCTGGGTCGGTCGACGGCCGCTGTTCGGACGCGAGCTCGAGCTCAAGGCGCTCCGGGATGCCTTCGCCGAGGCGATCCGCACGCCCGAAAACCGCAGCGTGCTGATCGTCGGTGCCCCGGGGCTCGGCAAGCGGGCGCTGATCGATCGCTTCGTCTCGTCGCTGCCCTCGGGCGCGTGCGCGGTGCTGCGAGGCGTCGGACAGTGGTCGACCCGTAACCAGGCGCTCGGGGTGTTCTTGACCCTCCTGCGTCGCTTCCTGCGGATCGAGTCCGACACGCGGCTCGAGACGATCGCCCGCAAGCTCCACGACTACGGCGTGCAAGAGGCCGACGAGCTGGCCGAGGCGCTGGTCTCGGCGCTCGGCCTCTACGGTGGCAACGAGTTCCGCCTCGACCCGATGCAGCGCCGCGATCGGATCGGTCGGCTGGTCCGTCGGCTGATCCGCGCGCTCGCCCAGCGCCGCCCGGTGCTGGTCGTGATCGAGAACCTCCACTTCGTCGACGAGCAGAGCCTGCGCATGCTCGAGGAGTGGACGGACACTCGGCATCCGCTGCCGATCCTCGGCGTCTCGACCACGCGCCCGGGTCCGCGCGCCGAGGCGTTCGCCCGCAAGGATCGCGTCACCCGGATCGAGCTGCGCGAGCTCGATCCCACGGCCGCGCGCGAGATGATCCTGCGTCGCTTCGAGGATCCCACCGAGGCCGGCGAGCTAGCGGAAGCGATCCTCGCCCGCACCGGCGGACACCCGCTCTTCATCGAGGAGATCCTCGCGTCACTGCTGCACCGCGGGACGATCGCTTGGAATGCCCAGGCCCGCCACCTGATCGTGCGCGAGCGAGGGGCTGAGATCGAGCTGCCGCCCAGCATCGAGGGGGCGCTACAGACTCGCATCGACGAGCTCGCGCCCGAGGATCGCGAGACCCTGCTGGCAGCGGCGGTGCTCGGCCGCAGCTTCCGGGCGCTCGAGCTGGCCCAGCTGCTCGAGCGCTCGAGCAACCGCAACCTCCAGGCGCTGATCGACGACGGCCTGATCGAGCGGGACATCGCCAACACCGGGCCCGACGAGATCCTGCACTTCTCGACCGTCAGCCTGCACGAGGTCTGCAAGGCCCAGATCCCGCCAGGCCTGCTCGAGCTGCTGCACGGGCGCGCGGCCGAGATCAAGCTCGACCGGGCCGACTACGTGCCCGGTCGCGACGACGGACCGATCGCCGATCACCTGATGCACGCAGGCCGACTCGAAGAGGCGATCGACCCGGCGATCCGAGCGGCACGCCACGCCGAGAACGTGGCCGGCAATGTCGAAGCCTACTACTACCTGACCCAGGCCCTGCGCGCGCTCGAGCCCGACGATCCGCGCCGCTTCGCGATCCTGCTCGAGCGCGAGCCGATCCTGCGTGCCTGGGGCCGTCGTCGCGCTCAAGGTGCGGACATCCGCCAGCTGCTCAGCGTCGCCGATCTGTTCGAAGGCCCCGAGCGCGACGAGAACCAGGTCATCGCCTCGCTGAGGTTGCTGCGCTTCTACCTCGAGTGTGGCCGCACCCACCGAGCGACGCGGCTGGTCCCGCGCCTGCAGGCCAAGGTCCACGCGCTCGCTCAGCCCGAGCCCTACCTCGCGGTGCTCGGCGAGCTCGAGAGCGAGCTGATGTTCGCGCGCGGCCACTTCGACGAGGCCGAGACGATCGCTCGTGACGCGCTGGTCTTCTGCGCCCACGACTCGCGGGGCATCGAGCAACGAGTCCGCCTGCTGCGGGCGATCGGTCGTGTCCAGCTCGGCACCGGGCGACACGAGAGCGCGGGGGAGACCTTCCGCGAGGCCCTGCACCTCGCCCGCAGCATCGGCCACCGCCGACTCGAGGCCGAGGCGCTCAACAACCTCGGCGAGGTCGCCGGTCGCAGCACCCGCTACCAAGAGGCGATCGACTGCTTCAAGGCCGCGCTGGCGATCGATCGTGATCTCGGCGATCGCTTCTCGACCGGGGTCAAGCTCGCCAACCTCGGGCTCACGTACACCGCGATTGG
>CBFGLP010001459.1:0-4771 GCA_965649595.1 uncultured Myxococcales bacterium
TCATGCGGCCGACTCCCGGAGATCGAACTTGAAGGTGCGGAGCTTCTTGCTCGCCTTACGACCATTACGAACGAGCGCGATCTCGACGGGCCCGCTCGGACCGCGCAGGGCGAAGCGGATCCGATCGTCACCCTCGCCACCGCCGAGCAGTTGCACGTCCACGTCGTCACGCGACGCTTGCCACTGCGCACCCGTGGGGACCTTCTTGAGCGGGATCTCGATCGTCTCGCCAGTCGCCACCGTGTAGCGCTGCTTTTGGTTCGACGCGACGATCGGGGTCTCGCTCGGCGAGCGCAGGGGTGCGGACGTCCGCACGCGGTGCGCCGCGATCGTGGTGCGAGGCGGGGTCTGGATCCGCAGGGTCTTCGCCTGGTCGCGCTCGGGCGTCGAATCGTTGGCCGCTCGCGGCTCCCACAAGTCGGGCTCGCGCTCGACCACGCGGATCCGCGGCGCGGGTGCGGGCTCGGGCTTCGGTCGCTCGGGCTCCCGCTCGACCACGGGCGGTGGAGCAGCCTCGGGCTCGTCGTCGGCCGATCGATCCCCGGAGCCGAACAGGGTCGACTCGTCGAACGAATCGAGGTCGGGCCAGTCGGAGCGACGACGGCGGAAGTGAGGCGACTCGGCGGGGGTTTGGGGGACGTTGGTGGGTTCGGTCGCCTTGCTTCGGTAGCGGAGCCAAAGGGCGATGCCTCCCGCGGTCGCGGCAGCAACGGCCAGGCCCGCCGCGATGCAAGCGGCGATGGTGGATGGGCTCATGATCGGGTCCTCGCGTGGTGGGGGACGAACCGGCTCGGGTGGAGCGGATCAGGTCGGCGGACCACGGGCGAGCGACGCCGATCGAGGCGCATCGAGTACGAAGCGGGTCGAGCACGGGTGCGGCACGAGGTCAGGCCGCGGCCACGCTCGAGGAAGTCGGGGCGGTCGTGCTCGCCAGCGGGGGCTCGTGCGGCGGAGGAGCCGACGAAGGGGACGACGATCAACGGCTCGTTCGGGCTCGGTCTCGACTGGCTCGGTCTCGACTGGTTCGGGCTCGGTCTCGACTGGCTCGGGCTCGGTCGCCTCGGTCGTGTCGGGCTCGGCTCGCCCGGGTTCGACCCGCTCGGCCGCAGCGTGCTCGCGCTGGGCTTCGAGCCAGGCGATGCGCTCCGCGGCTTCCTCGGCCTCGCGAGCGAGCAGCTCGTCGATGTAGCGCACTGCGGCCTTATAGGTTTCGCTGCGTTCGATCTTCACCGAGGCGACGCGCGAACGAGCATCCATCGCATCGATCGATTCGAGGAAGCCCTCGGGATGCTTTGGCCGCGAGGCTGTCGGCCTCCTCGGCTCGTCGTTCCGGTGGCGTGGCCTCCTCGACGAAACCTGCTCGCCCTCCACCTTCGTCGCCAAGGACGAAAGCAGCCCCCCGACGACCCCGCGAAGGGGTCGGATCGCCGAGCTGAGTTGGTCGAGCACATCGCAATTGTGGGCCCCGACCGCGGGCGAATACCAGCCTGCCACGAGACCAGGTGTTCGCCCTTCGGCGGTCGAGGGGGGCGATGGATGCTCCCGACATGAAAAATAAGAATCGCCCGACCGAGCAGGGCGGATGGCCAGACCTGAAAAATAACCACGACCCCACCGCGATCACGGGAAATCCAGACCTGCAAAATAGGCGAACCCCGTCGATGAAAATAGGCGATGAAAAATCGAGCCGAAAATTTGAGCCCAGATTGAGCCTAATTTGAGCCTAATTTGGGCTCAGATTAGACGAGTTCGGCCGAGCTCGTAGGAAATTCGTAAAATTTCGTCCGCGAAGTTTTCGAGAACTCCTCGACTCGTTCGCACGAGTCGATACCGAGCGTCGCCAACATCCCGGCTCGCCCCCGCCAGTCGACGAGCGCAACGTCGAAGGCGACGACGCGGGCGAGCGGATCGAGCCCCGCCCCTCGGGTCGGTTCGACGTCACGCAGGTGTCCGAGTCGTCCGGGCCTGATGCTAGCGAAGCGATGCAACCGAGCTGTCCGCGACCGTACCGCTGCCGCGGCGTCCGAGGCGATGCCGCTTGCATAGATCGGCCGCGATCTTGCTGAGCGCCCGCGACAACCTGGACCGGGCGGTGTTGTAGTGCAGGTTCAACTCCTCGGCGATCTCGAAGTTGTCGGCTCCCTTCAAGTAGAGCCGAGCGACGTCTTGGAAGGGCTTCCGGAGCCGCGCGATCGCTCCCTCCAACGCGCTGCGCTCTCGGAGCATCTCGAACATGGAAGAGGGGCCGGGTTGCAGATCCTTCGCACCGTCCGACGACGGGAGCGGCTCGATGTCGCGCCGATACCTGTAGAAGTCGGCGAGGCGTCGTCGTGCGACCTCGAACGCATAGGTTCGGTGGCTCGACTCCCCGCGAAAATCGGCCATCGCCACCCAGACTTCGGCGACCAAGTCTCGCGGATCGATGTGAGGCGGAACGCGAGTGCGAAAGTACCGAAGCAGCTCGGCGTCGAGTGCCTTCAACTCGGCGACCGATGGATATCCTACTCCCATGGCATCACCTCGACTCTGGGCTCGTGGCGTTGGGCCGGCGAGCAAACAAACGTGCGAACCATGACCGACGAACCGAGCCCGACTCGCGCGCAGCGATCAACTGCTCGGCCCACTCGCTCACGCTCGGGCGAAGCTCGGGCATCGGCGCCAGCCCGCGCTCGATGACCTCCATGACGCGCTCGGGTGCCGGGGCTCCCCTGGCGACCTTCAAGCAGGCTTGCAGGGTGAGAGCCAGCGAGAACAGATCCCCGCTCGGCTCCCAACGACCCGCGAAGCGCTCCGGCGGCGTGTAGGGTGCCGTACCTGCCCCGCGCGGTCCTTGCTGCGTGAGCCTGCGGGCGAAGCCGAAGTCGCACAGCTTCGCGCGGCCCTCGTGGATCAGCACGTTGCCCGGCTTGACGTCACCGTGGACCACGTCCCGCTCGTGGATGAACTCCAGCGCGCGGGCGACCTCGACTCCGCGATCGACCACCGCCCACCACGGGAAGTCCAGCGCGTAGCTCAAAAGGTCGCCTTGCAGGCAGCGCTCCAGCACCGTGCACATGTACCCGTCGATCGTCTCCAGCGAGAGCACGCGGACGATGTGAGGGTGTTCGAGGATCGCCAACATGCGAGCCTCGCTCTCGCCGTCGAGCTGGCGCGCGATCTTGATGACCACGTCTCGCCCGAGCCGGTCCTCGGCGACGTACACGGCCGAGAAACTCGTGGTGCTCAGGTGCTCGAGCACGCGGAAGCGCGGCCGCGGGCCTTCGAGCTGGCTCGGCTGCGCGTCACCCCACGACGCCGGCAGCTCTCGCAGCGCCTCGGGAACGGGCAGCACCTTGGTGGTTGTCGCGGGGGGCGGCGTGGTCTGTCGCGGGGTCACAGCCGGAGAAGCCAAGGCCACGTCGAAGCGCTACGAGAATTTGCGGGTAGCGATCTCGCTAGTCGGCGAAGCGCGCTATCGCTCGCCTGATCACCTGAGAGTGGAGCAGGCGATGCAACCTCGTGCGCACTGCTTGAGGGGTGACCCCCTCGACGTGGGCGATCTCGTCGTTGTCGAGCCCAGCCAGCTTGAGCTGGAGCGTCCGCCGATAGACGGTCGCAAGCTTGTCGAGCAGGCGCCTCAGCTCGGATCGTTGCTCCTGTCGAGTGAGCGCGGTGATGGGTCCCGTGCTCGACTCGGGGCCGCAGTCGGACACGGGCTCGTGGTCGCCGATCGCCAGCTTCCCTCGTTGCTTGCGTTGGCGTGCGAGGTTCCGACCGATCTTGACGACCCATGCCCTGAACGACCCGCGGCGCACCGGAACGAACTCGGGCAGCTTGCGAGCGATGATCAGCATGGTTTCCTGGACCACGTCCTCGCGAGCCGCCCGAGGAACCTCCCGACGAAGCTCGCCGAGCAGCACGACGCGAATGGCTGCCCAGAGTTGTTCGTTTTGTTGGGGCGAACCACTCGCCCGTGCAGCGTGGAACAGTTCGTCGAGATCCACGACGCAAACGTACGGCATGAACTACATCGTGACGACTGACCGAAGGACCACTCTCGATCGCGGACGCAGGACTACAGACCCGACGGCTTCCTGATAGGCTCGTTTCGCGCCATGGCAGAGGACGACGATCGGGGCGAAGCAGCGCCCGATGAGCTGATGGTCAGCGTCGACTACGCCGAGAAGTTGGGCAACGCGATCGGCGAGTCGATCCTGTTCAGCCGACTGCGTGGCGTCCCCGTGCCTCTTCCGGTGGTCTCCGGCCGCTACGAAGCACACCAGTGGATCGGCGAGGGCGGCATGGGTGGCGTGTTCCGAGCGATCGACGAGAAGCTCGGCCGTCAAGTCGCGCTCAAAGTGCTCTCGAAGATCCGCAAGGATGCCGAGCAAGAGCTAGCCCACGAGGCGCAGTGCGTCGCGAAGATCCGCGACCCGCACGTGGTGACGGTCTACGACTTCGTCCAGTGCCCCGAGTACGGGATGGCGCTCGTGATGGAGCTGATCCCGGGAGTGAGCGCCCGTGACTGGGCGCGTGCACGCAAGCGGACGTGGCAAGACAAGCTCAGGATGTGGTTGCAGGCGGGCCGGGGGATCGCGGCCGCTCATGCCGCGGGTGTCCTGCATGGTGATGTCAAACCAGGCAACGTGCTGGTCGAGAAGGGCGGCGCGGTGAAGGTCGTGGACTTCGGCATCGCTCGCATCCTCGGACCTGCGCCGCTCAGCGATGCCGCGGAAGGGGTGTTCGCCGGGACCTTCGTCTACATGGCGCCCGAGCGGATCGAGGGGCGCTC
>CBFGLP010001460.1:0-5149 GCA_965649595.1 uncultured Myxococcales bacterium
CATGGCAGAGCAACTGATCGCCCAAGGACGTGTCGAGGGTCGAGCCGAGGGGCGTGTCGAGGGGCGTGTCGAGGGGCGTGTCGAGGGGCGTGTCGAGGGGCGAGCCGAAGTGCTGACCAAGCAGCTCGCGCTCAAGTTCGGCGAGATCCCGCTCGACTATCGGGCTCGCCTCAGCGACGCATCCAGCGCCGAGCTCGACGCTTGGGTCGAACGCGTGCTCACGGCCACGACTCTCGAACACGTATTCGCCGACTAGCTCCGTCAAACGCCGGAGCACCATGGGCGAGAGCGTGCTTCAGCGGCTATTTCGCGTGCAGAGGACCGTCGCCCGATCCTCGAGCAACAGGACCGCGCCGTCCCTGCGCTGGCAGTGCAGATCAATGGTGTGCACGCGATCGATCTGCACTACGCCGCCGCCGGCTTGCGGACGTTCGCCCGCACACCCGCCCTGCCCGGCAGCACGACATCTCGCCGCGGCATGCTGCTCTTCCTCGTCCGTCCCCGCATGTCGCTGAGCGCCCACGGCTCCGGCCGCCGCGAGATCGACAGCAGCACACCCACCGCCGCCATGCTGACCAGCAGCGACGATCCACCATACGACACGAAGGGCAGCGTGATCCCCTTGGCGGGCATCAGCGCGAGCACGACGGCCATGTTGATCAGCGCCTGCAGCCCAAACAGCGCCGACAAGCCGATCGCGAGATAAGTCCCGAACCGATCCGCCGCCGTCCGGGCGATCACCAGCCCGCGCCAGACCAGCAGCCCATAAAGCGAGACCACGGTCAGGATCCCGATCACGCCCAGCTCTTCGCCGATCGTCGCGAGGATGAAGTCCGTATGGTTCTCGGGCAGAAACCCGAGCTTCTGCCTGCCGTTGCCGAGCCCGAGCCCAAACGGCCCACCCGAGCCGATCGCAATCAACCCCTGCTCGACCTGATAATCGTCGCCGCTCAAGAAGCTCTCGACGCGCGCGCGGCGATAACCGACGCCGACGATCTGCGACCAAGCCAGCGGCGCCGCGACCATGATCGCAGCCAACACCCAGCTCGAGCGGGTGCCCGCCACATAGAGCAGGATCAGGCTCAGCACGCCGAGCAGCACGGTCGTACCGAGGTCTTTTTCCAACAGCACCAGCAGCATCGTGCCGGTCGCGGCGAGCATTGGCGGGAGGAACCCGGCCCGGAATTGCCGGATCTGCTCGCCACGTCGCGCGAGCGTGGCTGCCAAAAACGCCGCGAGGGCAATCTTGGCCATCTCCGAGGGCTGCACGTGGATCGGCCCGAGGTCGATCCATCGTCGCGCGCCGTTGATGTCGTCGGAGATGAACAGCACCAGCACGAGCATGCTGATCGCGCCTAGCATCATGTGCGGAGCGAAGCGACGCATGAGCCGGTAGTCGACGCGGCTGACCGCGAGCATCGTGACGACGCCTAGCCCGAAGAAGGTCGCCTGCCGCTGCAGGAAGAACTCCCACGAGCCGGAGGTCCGGCTCCCGAGCCACGCGCTCGAGCTGTAGACCATCACGAGGCCGAGGCACGCGAGCGCGAGCGCGGCGAAGAACAGCCACGGGTCCATCGCCTGCGTGTTCGTGCGAGTGCGCGGGATCTCGGGCCCAGTCGCTGCGTCGGCTAGCGCGTCGGCTGGCCCGGACTCCGACACGCGGTCGGGCTGCTCGGCGGGTTCGGACACGGCCCCGACCGAAGCATGGAAGGTCGCGAGTCGCCAAAAAACCCGCGAATTGTGGCTTCGTCAGCCCCACTTGGGCTGAATTCGTGGCGCTGCGAGATCCGCTCACCGGACCGCGAGGGCACGATCCGTGAGCGTGCAGGGCTGCTCGCTCGGCGCACGCGAGCGGAGCTGGCGGCGATAATCGATGCCATGAACGAATCCCTCTACCAGAGGATCGGTGGCAAGGCGGTCGTGGATGCGGTGGTCGAGCGCTTCTATCGAGGAGTGCTGGCGGACGAGCGCATCAACCTGTTCTTCTCAGTCGTCGACATGGACTCGCAGCGGCACAAGCAGAAGATCTTCTTGGCCCACATGTTCGGTGCACCGAGCGGCTGGGACGGCCGGACCCTACGCGCAGCTCATGCCCACATGCGGCTCGACGAGAGCCACTTCGACGCGGTGGCCGAGAACCTTCGTGACGCGCTCGAGGAGACCGGCGTGGCCCAGGAGCTGATCGACGAGGTGCTCGCGATCGCCGCGTCGGTGCGTGACGACGTGATCGACCGCTGAGCGCGGCCGCAGGACCAGCTCGTGGTCGTCGTCAGGGCCCGCCGTCGGGCGCGGGAGCACCACCATCGGCAGGCGCCGCTTCGCCCTCCGGGGTCGCCCCTTCCGGCGCCCAGTTGGCCCGCGCCTTCTTGGCCGCGATCGTGCCCTCGCGCCGCTCGATCGAGAAGTCGGTCCCGTTCCAGGTGATTGTGATCCGGCGCCACTTCACCTCGCGGTCAGGCACCAGCCCGCGGTGCCGGACCCACAGCTCGGTCGGCGAGCTGGTCTGCATCGCGAAGAGCCCAGTGCTCGCCGCGTCGACGGACTCGGCCGCCAGCGCCCCGGGCTTGCGCGCCTTGCTGTCGTCAGGCGCGTGATCGGTCAACGTCAGCGTGGCGTCGAGGTCGTCCCACACGAGCAGCTCCCAGGTCGTCTGGCTCTCGAACAAGCCCTGCGCGCGCAGCTCGGTGATCAGCGTGTCGCGCGGGACCTCGACGCTCTCGTCGTCGATCAGCTCGGCGACCATTCCGGCGACGTGCAAGCGAGCCCAGCGACGCGGATCATCGAGGCCAGGCCGCCCTTCACCGGCGGCAACGCGACGCAGCAGACGCAGCGCCTCATCGGTCCGACCGGTGCCCGCGGCGGCGCGAGCCATGCGGATCGCTGCCCACGGCGCCTCGGTCATCTGCAAGAGCAGGGCGTACTGCACGTAGGCGTCCTCGTGCCAGCCGTGACGCAAGAAGATGTCGCCGAGCAAGCGCCGGCTCATCGGCGAGTCGGAGTCGAACTCGACAAGCTCGGAGAACAGCCGCTTGGCGGCCTCCATCTCACCCTTGCGAACGAGCAGCGAGCCGACGATCTGGGCCAGCTCGGGGGTCAGCGAGCCTTGGTCACGCAGGCGACGGCCGCGGGCGATCGCGTCCTCGATCCGACCCTGGGCGACCAGCTCGGCGATCATTCGGCGCTCGCCGTCGGGATCGCCGGCGTGGGTCTGCAAGGCACCGGTCAGGATCGCCAGCCGCTCGTCGGGCTTGTCGGTGACCGCGAGGCGGCGATCGATCTCCCACCAGTCGAGCTGGCCAAACAACGCGTGCTCGACCACCGCGATCAGCTCAGGCTCGACCAGGCGCCGCAGCAGCGCGCGGCCGAGGAATTGCTTGGCCTCGGCCTCGCTGTCGAAGTGACCGAGCAGCAGACGGATCTCGGCCTCGGTGCGAGCGCGGGCCTGCAGCAGCTCGAGCAGGGCCTGCTGGTCGCGCCAGCGCGGCAGCTCGCAGGCGGCCCGGCTGGCCTCGTAGACCTGCAGCATGCCGGTCATGCCGGCCTGACGATCGAGGCGACGCTGCCAGAGCAGCTTGCGGTGCAAGAGGCTGCGGGTCGAGGCGTCGCTGCAGGGCAGCACCTGCTCGCGAGCGATCGGAGAGACCGAGATCGCGGGCTGGTTCCAGAGCTTGCGGCGAGCGAGCTCGGATGGCGTGGCCTGGTCGACCCAAGGCGGCGGCGCGACGTCACCAAAGCCTGCCGCCGTGAGGTTCTGCCAGCGCTCGTTATCGGGCGCGTCGGCGGCCCGGCTCCCGTCGTCGAAGTGGAACACCCCGAAGGTGCCCGAGCGACCGGCCTTGTCCTCCTCGGTCTGCGCACCCTCGGCGGCCGGGATCTCGAAGCTGGCGTAGGCTTCGGTTGGCGGCTCGAGCCGAGCGTCGGTCACCGGCGAGGCCGAGGGCGCAGGCCCACGCGGGCGGCCGAGCTCGCCGGCCTCTTCGCCCTTCATCTCGCCGCTCTTGCCCTGGCGCGAGGCCTCGTCGTGACTGCCCCCGCGAGCCGACGCCTGCTTGGCCGCGTCCTCCATCCCGCAGCCGAGCGGAGCCGTGGCCGCGGCGACGAACAGGCCGAGCACGGTCGTGTCCTCGCTCTCGAACGCCGACTCCGAGCGCTCGGGCTCGTCGAGCAGGCTCGCGTCGGCGGTCAGGCGCAGGAAGTCGCGCTGACGCCGAGGGATGCCCGCGTTCGAGTACGCCCGCTCGCTCTCGAGCACGAGGAACGAGGTGAAGGGCGTCATCAACCCGTAGTCGAGCCCGAGCGCGAGGATCTTGCCGCGCACGGCCTCGAGCCCGCGCGTGTCGGCGAGCAGGCGCTGCACGTAGGCCTGCGCCCACAGGCGCGGGACCAAGCGAGTCGCGAGGGTGTCGTCGCGCTTGGTGTCGTAGGTCTTCTCGAACTCGGCGCCACCGAAGCGGCCGCGGATCGTGACCTGCTCGGGTAGATCGTGGTGCGTGCGGGCGAGCAGGACCAGCTCCTGCCCGCGCGAGAGCTTGCCCTCGCTGTTGATGAACACGTCGTCGAGGCCCTCGCCGAGATCGACGGACAGATCCGTGATCGTGGGGGTCTTGAGCGCGCCGACCAGCTCGAGCGCGCGCATGACCGCGAGCGAGGGATCTTCGACGCGCAGCATCCGACCGCCACCGACCTGCGCCAAGCGAGTCATCAAGGGCAGGTCGACCTCGCGGCCGACGGCGACCGTGAACAGCCGCGCCCGCGAGCCGGCCATCGAGCGACGCAGCCGCTCGGCCAGCGCGTCGCCCTCGACCTCGCCGGACGTTGCGAGCCCATCACCGACGTAGACGATCGCCGGCTGCTCGAGCCCATGCACGCGCTCGAGCGCCTGCTCGAAGGTCGCGCCGAGATCGGTCGCGCCGCCGGGCTCGCGCTGCGAGAGGGCCTCGAGCGCCTGCTCGATCGCCTCGGGAGTCGCTTCGCTGAGTCCCTTGGCCGGGAACAGCACCTCGGCCTGCAGATCGGCGGCGACCAGCGCGAACCGGTCGCTGCTGCTCAGGCTGCGCAGCATCGCCTCGGCGACGCCGAGCTTGGCGTGGTGCTCTGCCGTTTCGCTGCCCGCCGAGGTGTCGACGACGATCACGACCTCGCCGGTCGG
>CBFGLP010001461.1:0-4978 GCA_965649595.1 uncultured Myxococcales bacterium
TCCACAGCGAGGGCCTGGCCGGTGGGGCGATCAGTTTCAGCGACAGCGAGGGGCGCTTCAGCCTCGGTCCGCTGCGGCCGGGCACCTACGATGTTTGGCCTCGAAGCGACCCGAGCAAGCGAATCGCGGTCGAGCTGCGCGATCGCTCGATTGACGACATCGAGCTGGTGGCCGGCGATCTCGGCACGGTGCGCGCGATCGTGAGTGATGGCGAAGGTCGGCCGATCCCCGGCAAGTACGTCTACGTGCGCACCAGCGCCGGCAAGCCGCTCGGGCAGAAGCTCACCGACGGCGAGGGGCGAGCCGAGATCGGTGCGCTGGCGGTCGGCACGGTCCGTGTCATCTCCGCCGACGACCTCGATCCGAACGTCGGCGGACCGCAGGGGGTACCCGTCGAGATCCGAGCGGGGGAGGTCAGCGAGGTCGCGCTGCGCGGGGAGTCGCGGGTTGGCTCGATCCGCGGCAGCGTCAGTGAAGAGGGCGGGCCGGCCAGCGACGCGTGGGTCGTGGCAGGCCGCGGAGCTGCCAGCGAGGACTACGAGGTCGGCCCGATCCTGTGCGAGCAAGACGGCAGCTTCACGCTCGTGGATCTCCCCGAGGGGACCTGGAACCTACGCGCCTATCGCGAGGGTGGCGGCCAGGGGATCGTCGAGGGTGTCGAGCTCGGTGATATGGTCGCGCTCGAGCTCGAGGCGCCGGCCAGCTTGGTCGGACGGGTCCGCTTCGCCGACGCCAGCGTGCCCGAGCAATTCTCCGTGCAGCTACGTCAGGGCAAGGCGCGGCGCGGCATCGACTCGTCGTTCTACCGCAGCGAGGGCCGCTTCGAGCTCGATGGGCTCGCGCGTGGGTCTTGGTCGGTCGAGGTCGCCGCGAGCGATGGCCACGGCCACGCCGAGATCGATCTGAGCGAGGGCGAGCGCGGCGAGCTGGAGATCGTGCTCGAGCGGCGGGTCACGATCACCGGTCGGCTCGTCGACGCGCACACTCGTGCGGGCGTCGACGCCTTGCAGGTAGCGGTCCAAGCTAGCGTCGGACGAGCCTTCAGCGTCACCGCCACGCCGGATGCCGAAGGCCGCTTCGCGCTCGCCAGCGTCCCGGTCGGCACGCTCCAGCTGGTGCTGACGCCAAGGAACTGGGCCGTCCGCAGCTACCCCATCCAGGGGGTCTGGATCACCACGCAGACCAGCCCATCCGAGCAGGACATCGGCGACGTCGTGGTGGTCGGCCGCCGGAGCGCTGGCGGCGAGCCTGAAGGCGACGTTGGGTTCGACTTTCGTCTGGACGGCCAGCCCGACGATCCTGCGCAGATCGACGAGCTCCGCGTGGTGGTCAGCTCGATCGACGCCGGCGGCCCGGCGGCGAAGGCCGGGCTGCGTGCGGGGGACGTGATCACCAGCGTCGACGGGGTCTCGGTTGTCGGTCGCCGAGCGACGCAGATGCACATCCATGTGCGCGTGGCGCTTGGCGCCTCGCTGACGCTCGAGCGGGCCGAGGGCGATCCGGTCACGCTCGTCGCCCAGTGATCGGTCAGGCAATCGATCAGGCCCCTGCGGGCCGCCGACGCTCCACGTAATCGACCAAGCCAGCGAGCGTGCGGACCTGCCCGTAGTCCCGCTCGGGTACCTCGACGCCGAGCTGCTCGGCGATCGCCACGAGCACGTTCAAGAAGTCCATCGAGTCGAGATCGAGCTGGTCGCGGAGATCGGCGGTGGGCTCGATCCGATCGAGCTCGGGCTCGGCATCGGGAGCGATCGTGCCGATGATGGCGAGGATCTGGTCGCGGGTGCTCATTGCAGGCTCGTTGGCTCGTGTAGCAGCCGCTCGATTCGACGCAGGAAGCGGGCGCCCTCGTGGCCGTCGCTGACGCGGTGATCGGCGGACAGGCCGAGCTCGACGACGCGGCGCGGGACCACGCTCCCCTCGACGACCCAGGGCCGCTCGTGGATCGTCCCGACCGAGACGATCGCTACTTGGGGCGGTTGAATGACCCCGAGCACCGCGTCGACGCCTTGGTCGCCGAGGTTGGTGAGCGTGATCGCGGCGTCGCTCAGCTCGGACGCCCGCAGACCCCCGCTGCGGGCTCGGCTGCCGAGGTCGCGCAGGCGAGCCATGAGCTGGCCCAGCTCGCCTTTGTCGGCGTCGTGCAGCGCGGAGCTCACGAGGCCGCCCCCGCGCAGCGACACCGCGACGCCGACGTGGATGCCCGAGCTGGCTACGAAGCCTCCGTCACGCCAAAAGCCGCAGAGCGTCGGGTGCTCGCGCAGGGCCAAGGCGATGGCTCGCACGAACAGCACCGCGGGCAGCAGCCGCTGCGCGATCGGGCGGGCGGCGTTGGTCTGCTCGAGCCAGCGCAGCGCGGGCTCGAGGTCGACAGTGTGCAGCAGGTAATAGTGGGGGATCTCCCGCTTCGACCGGCTCATCGCCGCCGCGATCGCGCTGCGCATGCCGGTCGGCTTCGTCGGTCCCTCCGCGCCGAAGGGCTCGAGCGCGGGCTGGGCTGCGTTCGCGGCCAGCTCGACGTCCTCGCCGGTGATCGAGCCGCCGGGCCCCGTGCCGACGACGCTCGAGAGGGCGACGCCGAGCTGCTCGGCGAGCTTGCGTGCACGAGGGGCAACGCGTCGCTCGGCCTGGCGAGGAGCCGGGGGCGGGGTAGGGGCCGGCGCTTCGACGCGAGGCTCTCGCTCGCGGGCGACCGACTCGGACGTCGCCGGCCGCTCGACCTCGCGCTCGTCCGGTCGCCGATAGAGCGCGAGCACGGTCCCGACCGGGACCGCGGTGACCGGCTGGACGAGCAGCTCGACGATCTCTCCCTCGTCGAAGATCTCGACGTCGATAGCACCCTTTTGCGTCTCGACGACCGCGACGATCTGGCCGCGCTCGACCCGATCTCCCGGCTTGACCAGCCACTCGACCAAGGTGCCCGCCTGCATGTCGGCGCCGAGCGAGGGCATGCGAAACTCGCTCATCTCAGCTCCCGATCACGCGATCGACCGCGGCGACGATGTCCTCGATCTGCGGCAGCGCGGCGTCCTCGAGGTGCTTGGGGTAGGGGATCGGCACCTCGTCCGTGCACACGCGCGCGACCGGGGCGTCGAGCTCGTAAAAGCAGCTCTCCATGATCCGGGCGCTGATCTCCGCGGACAGGCTGCCGCTGCGCCAGCCCTCGTCGACGATCACTACCTTGTGGGTCTTGCGAACCGACGCGAAGATCGTCGCGTCGTCGAGCGGGCGCAAGATCCTGAGATCGACGACCTCGACCTCGACTCCGCGCTGGGCCAGCAGATCGGCGGCCGCGAGCGCCTTGGGCAAGCCGCCGCCGTAGGTGATCACGCTGACGTCGCTCCCTTCGCGACGCACGGCGGCGCGATCGATCGGCACGGGTCCGGCGTCGTCGGCCAGCTCGCCCTCTTGGTTGTAGAGCAGCACGTGCTCGAAGATCAGCACTGGGTCGGGATCCTCGATCGCCGTCCACAGCATCCCGCGGGCGTCCTCCAGCGTGGCGGGGGCGAGGATCTTGAGCCCGGGGATGTGCGCGAACCAACCTTCGAAGCTGTGCGAGTGCTGAGCCGCGAGCTGTCGCCCCGCGCCGGTCGCCATTCGGATGACCAGCGGCGTCGCGAGCTGCCCGCCCGACATGTGCAGCAGCGTCGCGGCCGTGTTCACGATCGGATCGAGCGCGAGCAGGCTGAAGTTGGCGGTCATGATCTCGACAATCGGCCGCATGCCGCCGAGCGCTGCGCCGATCCCGATCGCGGTGAAGGCCAGCTCGGACAGCGGCGTGTCGCGGATCCGTTCGGGCCCGAATTGTTGGTAGAGCCCCTTGGTGACCGCATAGGTGCCGCCGTAGCGGCCGATGTCCTCACCCATCAAGAACACCCGCTCGTCACGCTCGAGCGCGTCGACGATCGCGGCCTTGACCGCCTCACGATAGCTGGTCCGCATCACTCGACCTCCGTGTGCACGAAGCGGCTCAGCTCGGCGATCGGCTCGAGCCTGCCAGCCTCGGCGAACGCGAGCGCGTCGGCGAGCTCGGTGTCGATCGCGGCGTCGATCGCCGCCCGCTCGATTGCGTCGATCAGGCCAAGCTCGGCGAGCCGAGCCTCGAAGAGCACGATCGGATCCCGCCGTCGCCACTGCTCGACCTCGGCCTTGTCGCGGTAAAGCTGCGGGTCGAACATCGAGTGCGCGCGGAATCGGTAGGTTTGGAACTCGATGAACGCGGGACCGAGCCCGGTGCGGACGTGGGCCAGCGTCTCGCTGACCGCGTCGCTGACCGCGAGCACGTCCATGCCGTCGACCCGGATCGCAGGCATGTGATAGCTAGCGGCCCGCTTGCTCAGCTCGGTCTCGACCTGACTGCGCTCGATCGCGGTGCCCATCGCGTAGAGGTTGTTCTCGCACGCGAACAGCACGGGCAGCTGCCACAGCGAGGCGAGGTTGAGGGTCTCGTGGAACGCACCCTCGGCGACCGCCCCGTCGCCGAAGATGCAGAGCGTCACGCGCTCGCGGCCGAGCATGCGGTCGGCGAGCGCGAGCCCGGCCGCGAGCGGCAGCCCGCCGGCCACGATCGCGTTGCCGCCATAGAAGCGCCTGGCCGCGTCGAACAGGTGCATCGAGCCGCCGCGTCCGCGCGAGCAGCCCTCGAGCTTGCCGTAGAGCTCGGCGAGGATCGCCCGGGCCGAGATGCCCCGCGCGAGCGCGTGGCCGTGCTCGCGGTAGGTCGAGACCACGGCGTCGTCGGCCCGAAGCTGCGCCATGGCTCCGACCGCGATCGCCTCCTCGCCGTCGTAGAGGTGCAAGAAGCCGCGGATCTTGCCCTCCGTGTACTTCTGCGCCGCGAGGTCCTCGAGCCTGCGGATCCGCAGCATGTCGCGGAGCAGGCGGTGGGCTCGGTCGCGCTCGAGCGGTGCGCTCATGCGTAGGTCTCCAGCGTCGAGAGGTCGCCTTCGGGCAGGCCGAGCTCGCGGGCCTTGAGCAG
>CBFGLP010001462.1:0-1601 GCA_965649595.1 uncultured Myxococcales bacterium
TCGTCTACGAGTACAAGCAGGAGGATCTGCAGGGCGTCGACGTCCACGCGCCCGAGGAGGCGCCACGGCTCGAGGCGACCACCACCCAGCCGCAGCGCTACCTCAAGCGGATCAAGTACGGCAATTCCACGCCCTTCCAGACGGGCGGCTGGCTGTTCGAGGTCGTGCTCGATTACGGCGAGCACGGGACCTGGCACGACGACCAGCTCGAGATCGGCCCGACCGAGGATCGCCCGTGGCCGGCTCGGCAGGACTGCTTTTCCAATTGTCGCGCGGGCTTCGAGATCCGCACGCGTCGGCTGTGTCGGCGGGTGTTGATGTTCCATCACTTTTCCGTCGAGCTCGGCGAAGATTCTTACCTGGTCGCCTCCACGGATCTGGTTCACGACGAGGATCCGGCGATCACGCGGGTAATCGGCGTAATCCAGCGTGCCTACGAGCTCGACGAGGTCTCGGGCTGGTACGACAGCGCAGCCCTGCCCACGCTCGAATTCGAATATAGCGACGCCCCGATCGACCCCGACCTGCACGAGATCGACGACCCGACCACGCTCGAGAACCTGCCCGCCGGCATCGACGGTCGAATGGCCCGGCTCGTCGACCTCGACGGCGAGGGGCTGCCGGGTGTCGTCGTCGAATCCGCCGGCACGTGGTTCTACAAGCCCGGCCTGGGCGACGGCACGTTTGGCCCGATGCTCGCGCTGCCGACCCGACCGACCCACCTGGGCATGGCGGGCGTGCAGTTGATGGATCTCGACGGTGACGGCCACAAGGAGCTGGTCAGCTTCGTCGCGCCGACGCCGGGGTTCTTTCGCCGAATCTCCGACGAGGGCTGGGAGGCCTTTCAGGCGTTTGGATCGATCCCCAACATCGATTGGCAGGATCCGCGCCTGCAAATGATCGATCTGTCCGGAGACGGGTTCCCGGACATCCTCGTCGATCGCGGGAGCACCTTCGAGTGGTACCGCAGCAAGGGCACCGATGGGTTCGATGGCCCCTATATCGTGCCAAATCCCCGCGACGACGCTGGACGCCCGCTGCTGCTCTTTGCCGACGCACGTCATACCATCCAGTTCGCCGACATGACCGGCGATGGTCTCGCCGACCTCGTGATGCTCGGCGCGAGCGAGGTGTGTTATTGGCCGAATCTCGGGCACGGTCGGTTCGGGGCGAAGATCCAGATGCGCGGGCTCGTGCCCTTCGATGCGCCGGACCGCTTCGATCCCGCGCGCATTCGGCTGACGGACAGCGACGGGACCGGCACCACCGACGTGGTCTATCTCGACTGGAGTGGCGCACGGCTGTTCCGCAACTGCTCGGGCAACGGGTTCGCTGCGCCCGAGCTCATCTCCGCGTTCCCGGGCGTCGTCGACGTCGACTGGGCCGAGGTCGTGGACCTCAAGGGCACCGGGACCGCGTGTCTCGTGTGGTCGACCTCGCTCTCGGCCGGGCGAGGCGGGGCGCTTCGATACATCGATCTGACCAGCGGACAAAAGCCGCACCTCTTGGTCGGGACCAAGAACAACATGGGCGCGGAAACGCGGGTTGCGTACGCACCCTCGACCAAGTTTTATTTGCGCGACAAGGCAGCGGGAAAACCG
>CBFGLP010001463.1:0-11189 GCA_965649595.1 uncultured Myxococcales bacterium
ACGCGGAACCTGACGGACGTTGTGCGCGGCTCTATCCCGAGCGCAGGTCTATAATTAACTCGCCCGCGCGCAGCGCCCCGGGGAGCCACTGTCCGAATAGGGCGCGTTCTCCATGATCGGAAAGGCCTCCCCTGCCCCCAACCAGGATCTCGCGCGAACTGATGGGGATGCGGTGACTCGATTTCGCGATCGCTACTTCGTTCCCGGCAGATCCGGATCAATCCCCACATCCCGCCCCCGCCACCAAGCCACCAACCACCCGAGCGTAGCGATCGACCCCCAGCTCAACCCGACCACGACCCCCGCGTCGATCGCCCCCCGCCACGGCTGCTCGAGCATCCGCACCAACAACACGATCGCGACGATCCCGATCACCAGCCCCCACGATCCGATCAGCCGCCGCCGCGTCGCATGGATCATCCCCATCGTCATCAGCGGTGCGAGCACGATCAGATCGATCCGCCTTCGCATCGCCGGCTCGGCCAGCGCTGCCGCCCGCACCACCACCCGCGGGGAGAAGCGCTTTTGAAACCCACGGTACCCCTCCGAGTAGGCCAGCGACACGATCGCGGCCACGTAGGCCCCCCAGCCCAGCGCGTCGAGCTCACCCGCGAGCACGGGCTCGAGCGCGTTGGGCAGCAGCCGGACGACCGCCTGCACGCACACGGCCACCACGCTCGAGGTGCCCCACAGCACGATCGCGAGCTCGACGGGTCCGCGCCGACGCATCGCACCCATGGTAGAGCGAGCGCGAAGGCCAGAACAGCGGAGCTTTTGCGCCGCCCGAGCGCGCGCTCAGGGGCTCGACAGGCGCGCGCGAACCAGCGCTGGATCGATCGCGTCATCCTCCCACAGGCGCCGCCCTTCCATCCCACCGGCGACCGTGATCACCTCACCGCTGACGTGTCGGGCCATCGCGGGCGAGGTCAGGAACGCGACCGCCCGCGCGACATCCTCGGGCCGCGCGAGCTGCCGCAGCGGCATCGTGGCGCAGACCTTCTCGACCACGCCCGGGTGCTCGAGCGACGCAGTGGCCATCGGCGTGACGGTCCAGCCAGGCTCGACCATGTTCACGCGCCCCCAGGGATCGACCTGCACGATCTCGTTCTTGAGCGAGCGTAGCAGGCCATGTAGCCCAGACTTGCTGACCGCGTACTCGACGTGGCCCGCCTCGCCGAACCGACCAGCCGTCGATCCGATCAAGCACACGCTCGCGCCGCGGCCGTCGGCTCGCGGGCCCAGCTCGGCGAGTTGGTTCATGAAGCTGCGGCAGGTCCAGATCGCCCCGAGCAGGTTGATCTCGAGCACCTCGCGGACGCGCTCGGGTGGCAGCTCGTGCAAGAGCAGGTCTTCGGTCGGCCAGATGCCCGCGTTGACGATCACGGCGTCGACCCGACCGAAGCGCTCGTGGGCGCGACGCAGCAGCAGCTCGAGGCCCTCGACCTGGCGCACGTCGGCTTGGCCGACCACGGAGCGCTCGGTCAGCTCGCGCGCCTCCACCCACGCGCGCAAGCTGGCGAGGTTGCGGTGCGCCTGCAACACCAGGTTCGCGCCCTCGTCGGCGAACGCCTGAGCGAGGGCCTCGCCGATGCCGCCCGAGGCACCGGTGATCAGGACGGTCATGTCGCGGAGCTGCGTGTCCATTGCCCGCGAAGGTACCCGAGCGCGCTCGGGTCTGTTAGCGTCCGGCGATGCTAGATCGTCGCGTCGCGTGCTCGTTATCGGTCGCGCTCGCCAGCCTGACGGGCTGCAGCGAGGTCGTCGAGGATAGCGGTGTGGCGTTTCGGATCGACGCGCGTGGTGCATTGGCCCTCATCGAGGCCAGCACCAGCGCAGATCATGCCGACATCGAGCTCGAGTGGCAGGCGACGCTCACCAACGAGCGAGGCTTCGCCTGCCCAGTCGCGCTCTACGAGGGCGTGATGCTCGAGCTGCCCTCCGAGGATGTCGACCTGCCCCAGCGCACGGAGTCCGCGCTCGCGGCTTCCCCCTGGCCGAGCAGTTGGGAAGGGGGCGAGCTGGTGGCCGAGGCCGTGGTCGAGCCTGGCGCGACCTTCCGCTTCGACGCCGACACGCTCGGATTCGAGGATGGCGGCGGCGCCGTCTGGATCGCGGTGGCCACCTGCCCCGATGCTCGGCTACAGCTCGAGCTCGACGCCGACGCGACCTTCGACCTGGGTACCGGGGGTTTCGTCCACGCGACCTCGCTCGTCGTCGTGGCCGACCACCATTAGTGATCTCGCGTCGATCGCTCGTGATAGGCTCACCCTCCATCGAGGGGGAGCGGGGTGGCGAGCAGCGAAGACGGTGACAACCAGCAGCCGCCCCCGCCCGCGCCCGATTCGACATTGGAGCTCGAGATCGTCCTCGAAGAGCCCGAGGCTCGTAGCGCCTGGCAGCGGCCGATCACCAGCGATCGCCAAAAAGCCGCATCGGGCACCTACCGTGGTCGTGGAAAGCTGGCCGGTGCGCACCCAACCGTGCAAGCCGAGACCCAGCCAGCCGAGCCCAAGCCGCCCGAGCCCAAGCCGCTCGAGCCACAGCGCACGGGCACCTTCGAGACGGTAGGCACGCCCTCTCGCACCGGCACCTTCGAGATGCTCGAGGGCGAGACCGCCAGCCACTCGACCGCCAGCGGACGCCTCGGCTCGGCCAGCCGCACCGGCTACTACAAGCCGCTCCCGACCACGAGCCAGATCGTCCGAATCTGGGAGCAGCTGGGCCTGCGCCTCGGTCAGCGCTTCGCCGAGGCCGTCGGCGACGACCACCTCTACCTGCTCTTGATGGCGGTGATCGTCGGGGTCACCAGCGGAGCGACGGCCGGCCTGCTGCTCTTGTGGATCGCTCGCGCGAACGAGCTGTTCCCGCTCGTCGCCAACTTGTTCCCCGACTACGGCTGGATCTACTTGATCCTGACCCCCGTGATCGGAGGCCTGATGGTCGGCGGGCTGCGGGTCGCCGCGCGGCGCTGGCTGGGGGAGTTCCCCGAGGGCATCCCGGCCGTGATCGAGGCGGTCGGCCAGCGCGGCCGCAAGCTCGATGGCTCGGGTGGCTTGGTGCTCGGCGTCGGGACCGGGCTGACGATCGCCTCGGGTGGATCCGTGGGCCACGAAGGTCCGACCGTAGCGATTGGAGCGACGGTCGGCTCGGTGCTCGGTCGCTTCTTTGGCCTCCGGCTGCGTCGCCAGGTCACGATGCTCGGCGCTGGCTGTGCCGCGGGTCTCGCCTCGGCCTTCAACGCCCCGCTCGCGGGCGTGCTGTTCACGGTCGAGGTCGTGTTCCGGCGCAGCGTCGGGGGCAACGTCGGCACGATGTCGGTGTTCACCCCGCTGATCGTCGCCGCCGTCGCGGGTGCGTTCACCTCCCACGCGATCTTCGGTCAGCGAGTCGAGCTGATCGCCGCCGACAACGTCGCGGGCGAGCAGATCCTGGTCGAGATGAGCTTCTTCTTGGCGCTGGCCGTGCTCGCGGGCGTGCTGAGCCCGCTGATGAGCCGCGCGATCCTCTACACGTCCGAGCTCTTCTTCGATCGCCTCCCCCAGCTGCCGCTGTGGAGCAAGCCCGCGGTCGGTGGCCTCGGCGTCGGCCTGATGGGCGCGCTGCTCTTCACCGAGCTGCTCGGCCCCGGTCGGTCGATCCTGGCCGACGCGCTCAACAGCCAGCTGGTTTGGCAGACCGCGCTGGCGCTGTGCCTGCTCAAGATCGTCGCGACCGCCCTGACGATCGGCTCGGGTGGCATGGGCGGCGTGTTCTTGCCCTCGCTGGTGGTCGGTGCGTGCCTCGGCACGGTCATCCAGCCGCTCGCCGTGCTGCTGCTCGGCGACAACGCCAGCGCACCCGCGGCCTACGCTCTGGTCGGCATGGGGGCGTACCTCGGCGCGACCCTGCGCGCGCCGCTGACCCCGATCGTGATGATCTTCGAGCTGACCGGAGACTACGAGCTGATCTTGCCGCTGATGTTCGCGTGCATCCTCTCGTCGTTCGTCGCCGGCCGGGTCGAGCCCGACAACCTGTTCGAGCTGACCCTGCGCAAGCGCGGCAGCTCGCGCGTGCTCGAGGCCGGCGACGACCAAGCGGTCATGCAGCGCGGGCACGTCGGCGACCTGATGGTCCGGCCCGATCACATGCTGCGCCTGAGCTCGAGCTTCGACGAGGTCCAGCGGGCCGCGCTGGTCGAGCGCACGCCGACGCTCTACCTGCTCGACGAGCACGAGCGTGTGGTCGGCCTGATCGACAGCCAAGCGCTCGCGGCCAAGGTGCTGCGCGGGGAGATCTCGATCGACGCGACCGCTGGAGATCTAAAGTCGGACGAGCGCCCGACCCTGCTCGTGCCGGACGACACGCTCGCGGGCGCGATGCTGGCGTTCGCCCGCTCGGACAAAGAGGTCCTGCCGGTCGTCGACCCGGACCGCAAGCTGCTCGGGCTGATCGAGCGCAACGATCTGCTCGCGCACTACAGCGAGAACGTGCTCGAGCAGACCGACGCGGAGTTGCAGATCCACGCCGGGTCGGGCCTCGACCACGAGGTCAACCTCGGCACCGGCGTGACGCTCGAGCGCGTGGTCGTGGGGCGCTCGTGGGCGGGGCGAACCTTGAAAGAGCTGGACCTGCGCAATCGCGTGCGGGTGCAGGTGCTCGAGTGGCGGCGCGGGGAGGAGCTGCTGGCGATCGATCCGATGGTTCCGCTGCGCGAGGGTGACGTGCTGGCGCTGGCGGGGAATCGGCAGGATCTGCTGGCCGCTCGGTGGTTGGAGTAGCGATGATCGATCACGTCTCGCTCGGCGTCTCCGATCTCGCGCGGGCGATCGGCTTTTATGACACGATCTTGCAGCCGCTCGGGTACGTGCGGCTGTGGAGCTCCGAGCGAGGCGCTGGGTATGGTCGCTCGGGTTCGGATGAAGCGCTCGCGCTATTTGCCGTCGGCGAGCTGGCCAGGCCGCCAGGCCCTGGTTGGCACCTGGCTCTCACTGCGCCGAATCGAGCGGCTGTCGATCGATTCCATGCGGCCGCGGTGCGCACGGGCGGCTCTGACGAGGGTGCGCCTGGGTTACGTGCACACTATGGGCGAGGTTATTATGCCGCGTTCGTGCGCGATCCCGACGGGCACAAGCTCGAGGCGGTCTGCCACGAATCATGACGCCGCGGTCATTGCCGCTTGCGCTCGTTGGTAGGAATCGTCGCCCACAAGATCGCCCCCCAGATGATCGGCGCCAGGTTGATGCTCAACCCGACCCGCAGATCATTGAGTGGCCCTTGGTTGCTGTCCACGTATTGATGGCTGAATTCCAGCCCGACCGTGCCCCACAGCGCCTCGACGGCCAAGCCGTGGCGATATCCGAACACGCTCCCGCCCACGTCGATCCCACCGACGACCAGGCGCGGACGATAGAATCCGGCGACCAAGTGCGTGCCGAACCCGAGCCCGAGCCCGGCGTCGAACAGGTGGCCGCCGCGGGTCGGGTGGGTCTCGAAGCGATACGCCAGCTCGGGCCACAGCCACAAGGTTGGGCCACGGTCCTGCAACTGATCGATCGGAGCGAGCATGGCCCCCGCGCCGAGCTCGAGCGAGAAGCCGACGTTGGGATCCGCCTTCAGCGGGATGTGCACGCCCGAGTCGACCCGCAGGGTCGGCATCCAGAAGATCCGCGGCTTGCTCGACTGCTGCCTGCGCCACGCGTCGCGTCGGCGCATGCGCTCGAGCAGCTTGACCTCGCGCTCGCTGGGCTCGAAGGCCGACTCGCCCTCGACGATCGGTACCAGCGGGACCTTGCGTAGGCCCGTCTGGGTAGCGACCCAAACCGCGTTGCCGCCCTCGTCGAGCGCAAGGTCGTGGACGATCCCGAGGTTGGTGGCGATCGGCACGAAGCGCTCGTGCTCCCACAGCCACACGCTGCCACCGGCGCTCACGGCCACGTCGTCGCCATCAGCTCCGGCTCGGCCCGCGATCCCCGTAAAGGTCGCGGGCGGCTCGGAGGGATCGGGCGCGCCGAGGGGGATCGGGTGCTCGCGGACGGGCACGATGCCGGACACGTGCAGCTCGGGCGCGTCCGACTCGGCCTCGGCCTCGGCGCTGGGCTCGGGCTCGATCTCCGCCGGCTCGACAGGAGCAGGATCGGACTGGCCCGCCGCACGCTGGCGACCAAAGTCGGCCTCGAGCAAGCGATCACGACCCGCTCGGATCCACAGCGTCTCGCTGGTCGGGCTGTACCAGCACTCGATCCAAGCCGAGCGGCTGGCTTCGGGCGAGAGGCCCGGGACCAGCGGTCGGTCCCACGCGCCGTCGTTGAAGCGGACCAAGAGCCCATCACGACCGACGATGAAGAGCTGTCCACCCGGGCTCGCCGCTGCGCCGAGCGGACGCATGGCCGTCGGATATGGATAGACCTTCCAGCGCAGGCTGCCGTGCACGTAGAGGGCCTTGTCGCGGCCGACGGCGTAGATCGTGCCGCCTGCATCCACCGCGACCGCGACCAGCTCGTCGCCCTCGAGCAAGGGCGCACGGTCATACGTGACCTCGCCGGACTGCCAGCGCAGGAGTCGACCGTCGGCGCCCGCGAGCACGGCCATGCTGCTGCCGATCGCCCGGGTGCCGTCGGCGTCGACGAAGATCTCGATCTCGCTCGGCTCGCGCAGAGGCTCGGCTGCCGCACGATCGATCCGATAGAGAGCCCCGCGCGTGGCCGCGAGCACCAGCGCGCCGCCGTCGTACCAGAGCGCTCGCACGCTGCGATCTCCCGCAGGCGCGAGCACCAGCTCACCCGCCGTGTCCTCGGCGAGCGTCGCCGACTCGGCCGTGGGCTCGGCCTGGAAGCTGCGGGTCAGCGCCACGGCGCCGAGCTGGATCGGGCGAGCGCCGTCGGGCTCGAGCACCGCGCGAGGCGACGGCGATCCGGCCCAGGCCGAGCTGACGCTCGCCAACGAGAGCCCGAGCAGCAGCGCGATGCTGGCCCCCCTCACGCGTCGACGGTGCGCGCGAGCCCTCATCGCGCCGCCGTCGAGCCTCCGCGCTCGCGCATCCACGTGCTGACTCGCCGCCGCAGCACCGGCAAGCTCACCGCCCCGCCGCCGAGCACGACGTCGTGAAAGCCGGCGATGTCGAACCGATCCCCGAGCGCCTGCTCGGCCTCACCGCGCAGGCGAAGGATCTCGAGCTGCCCGAACTTGTACGCGAGCGCCTGCCCGGGCCACGCGACGTAGCGATCGACCTCGTTGCGGATGTTGTTGGACGCGAGCGCCGTGTGCTCGTGCATGAACGCGAGCGCCTGCGCCCGTGTCCAGCCCTTCGCGTGGATGCCCGTGTCGACGACCAGACGAGCGGCCCGCCACGCGTCGAAGCTGAGCACGCCGAAGCGATCCAGCTCGTCGGGATAGAGGCCCATCTCGCCCGCGAGCCGCTCGCTGTAGAGCGCCCAGCCCTCGACGAACACGGTCGTGCCCACGTAGCGCCGAAACGAGGGCATCGCGGGCAGCTCCTGCGCGAGCGCGGTCTGCAGGTGATGCCCCGGCACCGACTCGTGGGCCGCGAGCACGCGGGCCTCGTAGCGCGGGCGGGTCTGCGGCTCGTAGGTGTTGACGAAGTACACGCCCGGCCTGCCGTCGCTCGGCTCGCGGTAGTAGCCGACGTAGGTGTAGGGCGCCTCGTAGTCGGGGATCGTCCGCACCTCGCAGGGTGTGCTCGGCAGCCGGCCGAACCACTTTGGCGTGAGCGCGTCGGCGTCCGCGAGGCTCTGACGCGCGAAGGCTTCGACGGCCTCGGCCGAGTCGAAGTAGAGCGCCGGGTCGGTGCGCAGGCGCTCGAGGATCGTCGGGAGATCGTCGGTGCCGAACACCTGCTCGCCGAGCTCGCGGAGCTCCTGATCGATCCGGGCGATCTCGGCGAGGCCCAGCGCGTGGAGATCGTCGGCGCTCTGCGGCACGCTGAGGTGCTGATGGATCCGCGCGGCGTAGCAGGCCTGGCCGATCGGGAGGTGCACGATGCCGACGTGATCGGGGTCGCGACCTGCGGGCAGCAGCTCGTCGCGCAGCAACGCGACGTGGCGCTCGAGCGCGGGCACGACGACCTCGTCGAGGGCTCGGTCGAGCTCGCGGGCAAAGTCTTCCTTGGCCTCGGGAGTCCATCCGGGCAGCTCGGCGATGCGCAGAATCGGCACCCGCAGCGCCCACTGTGCCCGTGGGGCCGCGAGCGCGCGCTCGATCATCTCGGCGTCGAGCCGGATCGTCTCCGCGTCGGCGACCAGACCCTTCTCGAGACCACCGCGATAGTCGGCGCCGAGACCATCGACCACCGCCGCGAAGCCGCGGTAGCGAGCGAGCAACGAGGCCGCCTGCTCGGGCGTGTCCACGCGCTGCGTGTCGGCGAGGCTGGCGAGCGTCTCGAGCGGGTTGCTCAGCTCCCACGCGAACGACTCGCACACGTCGCTGCGCACGCTCGCCTCGAGCTCGGCGATGAAGAGCTCGAGCGTAGTGCGGTCGGTCTCGTCGAGGGCCCCGGGCTCGATCGCTCGAGCACGGGCGAGCAAGCCGTCGCGGGTGCTGCCCCAGCGATCGCGCGCCTGCGGGCCGGGGATCGACCAGCGGTCGTCGTAGGCGTGCACGCCGACGTAGGTGGCGAAGGTCGGCGACTGCTCGAGCAGCGCGGACCAGTGGTCACGCAGGAGCAGCGCGAGCTCGGGCGAGCTGACGCCGGTGGTCGCGTCGTCGAGCGCCTGCTCGAGCTCGGGGTCGATCGGCGCTGCGTCGTGCTCGCCTTCGCCTTTGGGCGCCGTGGTGCTCGGCCTTGGCTCGCACGCGATGAGCGTCGGCGAGACGCCCAAGGCGAGGCCGAGCAGGAGGCGGGCACGGAGCATGCTCGCGCGTAGGATTTCAGGGCCTGGCACCGGACGCAAGGCCGCGCTCGGGTGCCATGGAGGTAGATGAATCGCGGACCGAAGTCCGCGATTCATGGCCGAGCTTTTCGGACAGCTTGACTAGACGCGAGCCGCTCGGACCGGACAGGCCGACGAAGCCCAGCTTCAAGACGTGATCGGAATCTCCGTCCCCACGCCACCAGTCGTGATCCGGCGCTCGCCGCTGCTGCGTCGCCGCCAGGAGTTCAGCCGCAAGCCGAGCCCGATCATCACCGCGCCAAACACGATCGAGTACGCGCTGATCATCCACAGCATCGCCAGCGCGCCCGCGCCCGGGAACACGACCAGCAGCACGCCGAACAAGATCGAGAGGGCGCCGCCCAGGCCGAGCAACCACTCGCCTTGGATCTCCTTGCGGAGCCGAATCGCAGCGGCGATCTCGGCGATGCCGGTCAGCACGGCCCACGCGGCGATCACCATCAGCAGAGCCAGCGCCGTCATGGCCGGCCACGCAAACGCCAGCACGCCGACCACGATGCTCACGATGCCCTCGAACACCAGCCAGCCCCAGCTCCCGCCCGCGCGTCCGCGACGAGCCGCCATGACCAGGTTGAACACGCCGTCGACGAGCGCGTAGGCGCCCCAGAGCATGATCAGCGCGAACAGGCTGATCGCGGGATACACGATGACGAGGATGCCAAACGCGATTGCGGCGATTCCCCGAACCACCGGAACCCACCACCGCTCCGCGAGTTGATTGATGCTGATACTTCCAAATCCGAGTGCCATATTGGTCCTTGCTCGTATGGGTCTGCCGTGACCGCAGACTCTGCAATCACCATGCCTCGAATCGAGTTGGTATAGACCGCCAATAAAGGCGCTCTTTGTCATCCTGCTTGCTGGAAACGACCGCACCAGGGCCGGGCGGCACAAATAATCATGCCTGATCGCGTCAAAACATGAACGTGCCATCGTGCCACGTGTGCAAGATCTGCTCACGTGGACGATGGCCCGATTGGATCAGAGGCTAACTGATTACCCCTGTAGCTTCCAAGCCTCGGGCTCGTCGGTGATCTGAATCTCCGACCCGTCGAACCGGATCCGCTTGGCCTTCTCATCCACGATCGTCAGGATCGACACCGGCCGTCGCCAGATCCGCTCGAGGTTCCTGAGCGTGTCGCGGGCGTAGCCGAGCTTGAGATCGACGCCCTCGTGGCGATGCGCGAGCAGCAGCTCGCCGCGGTTGAGGTAGTTGGAGTCGATCACGTAGATGAAGGGCTGGCCGAAGTTGGTCAGCGCCTGCAGCAGCGTGTCCTTGATCTTCTTGAACTCGCGGCTCTCGATCTCGGCCCGACCAGTGCGGCGGTTCTCGGCGAAGGTGAAGAAGCGGTGGTCGCGGCAGAAGTCGACGGTGAAGAACTCGTCGATGAAGGTCACGTCGTTGTAGAGCCGGCGGACCTCGAAGATCTTCGAGCGGCCGAGCCCGAGCTGCAGGTCCCACTCCTCGCGGGCGCGCTGGTCGTCGCACTCGTCCCACTGCTTGCCGAACTTGCCCCGGTTCCAGCGATCCTCGAGGTCGCGGTAGAGCTCGACGCCGATCTTGTAGGGGTTGAGCTGGTTGGGCGCCATCGCGGTCACGCCCGCGGCCGCCTCGGCGTAGTCGATGACCTCGTCGTCGCGCAGCGCCCGGGTGGTCATCAGCTTGGAGTGCCAGTAGGTCGCCCAGCCCTCGTTCATGATCTTGGTCTGGCGCTGCGGCAGGAAGTAGTAGGCCTCCTCGCGGATGATGCCGAGCACGTCGGCCTCCCACGCCTCGAGCGGCGCGTACTGCATGAGGAAGCCGAGCACGTCGCGCTCGGGGTGGGGCGGGTTCTTGCGCTTCTGGGCCTCGTCGGCCTGCTTCTTCTTGGCCTTCTGCGCGGCCAGCAGCTCGGGCGGGTTGATGTAGCCCTCGAGGTAGCTGCGGGTGTTGTGGAGGCGGCCGGGCTCGGGGCCGTTCGTCTCGCCGCCGGCCGCGGCCTCGGGGGCGCTGGGCTCGGCGGCGCGGCGGCTCTCCTTGCGGCGGAACGGCAGCCAGGGATCGATGAGGTTGTCGACCGACAGGCAGGTGTCGACGAAGGTCTCGACGTTGGACACGCCCTGGCGGTCCATGTAGCGGCGCACGCGGGAGGCGTTGTTGGCCATCCCGTCGATCATGCGGCGGTCGGTGTGCGAGAAGAAGTAGTTGTTCTTGAAGAAGTCGACGTGGGCGCAGACGTGCGCCATCACGATCTTCTGGTCGGTCAGCGAGTTCCCCTCGAGCAGGTACGCGTACGCGGGGTTGGTGTTGATCACCATCTCGTA
>CBFGLP010001464.1:0-2317 GCA_965649595.1 uncultured Myxococcales bacterium
GCTATCACGTGGGCGAGCGGGCGATGCTCGACGCGGCGGCCCACGTGATAGCGGACGTCGCTGAACGTGGTCGAGAACATCGCCTCCATGTGCGAGCGGACCCCGCTCGGCAGCGGCCGCCCGCCCGCCCGGCTCGAGCCACGCGGTCGCCCCAGCGACAGACCCCCGCCCGAGCCATCCTCGTTCGGTGGCCTTCCGGCGTCGACCCGAGCGACGCCGTAGGCCGGAGGCGCGAGCGAGAGCCCCTCCGGCCCCGGCTCGACCGCCGCCTCCCTCTTGCTCGCGCTCGTATCCTTGCTCTTGTCCGCCGCGGGTGCCTTCATCGTGTCGTCCTAATCTGGCGAGCTAGCGTCGAATTGCGCTCCGAGCTCGCCCACGCTCATCGTTGCCACCACCGCTTGCGCGGCGCCTGACCGGTGGGGGTATGATCATAGTTATATCGGAACGAGGTGCCGCCACGTTGTCCACGATAGGCATTCTCGAAGTCGACCGTGTTGTACTCCTCCATGTTGGTCCATTGCCGCTGCCAATCGGGCATGTCGACGATCACCTCGTTCTGCTTCAAGCCGCGCGCGTTATTGCGGGCGTGGTTCAGCTCGTGAGCCAAAATCACGTCGGACGGCAGGCCCCGCGATATGTAGTGTTGACCGGTGGTCATCAGCGGATCGACGACGACGGCCGACCCGGAGCCCGAACCTCCGGTGACCAACGATACCTGAGAACCCGCAGGGATGTTCACGCCACCCGGGCCTTGCACGGGACCGAGGGTGCGCAGTGGCGCGCCGGGCAATGGTGCGTAGATCGGCCGAGCTCCACTGTTACGATTGATCGCGTACGGTCCATAATTGGCGAAGGGATAACTTGCCAATTGCGGGTCGGCGCCCGGTCCCATGGTCGACGAGGGCGGATGGATCTCGACGTCGAATCCGTACAGGCGCAGCTCTTCGAGCAGCTGGCGGCCGACCGGGGTTCGGGCGATCACCTCGAGATCCCGGCGCACGGCCGCGACGAATTGCGGGTCGCCGTGCACGTCGATTTTGCCGGTCCCCGAAGCTCGGTTCATCATGTGGGTGACGAGCATCGAAGCGCGTCGCGACTCGCGTTGCCGTTGCCGCCGTGAGGGCAGGCCGCTCGTGCTGCTCCGCCAAGTCGGGATGTCCGGGAACGGCGGCAAGCCCAAATTCCTCCGTGCGGTGTTGGTCTGGTCGAACCGCACGCGCTCCATCTCCGCAGGGTCGCCGGCGGCCTGCTGCCTGCGCTTGCGGAAGTGCTCGGCTTGGTCCTTGGTCAATCCGCGCCGCGAGCCGACCATCTCGTCGCGGTCGCCATCGGCCCTCCGCTCGGGAGGAGCACCGCGCCACCAGTCCTTGACCCGCTGCTTGATGCTGGGCTTTTGCGGCGTCGGGTTGGGAGCAGCAGCCGGTGGATTGCGATCGGCTCGCCGCTCGGCACGATCCTGCGCCGCCCCGGCCCGCCAGGCGTCGACGTCCGCGAAGGGCGGCTTGCCGAGATTTTCCCGGATCGTGTTGGCGCGAGTGAAGCGAAGCAGCTCGAGCTCGGCGGGGTTGCCTGCCGCTTGCTTCTGCCAGGCCTCGAAGTATTCGTGCTGCTTTTGTGTGAGGTGGCCACGCGACCCGAAGGGCTCCTCCGTGCCATTTGGCAAGACGGCGCGTCGCGGCGGACCGCCATTGGGCGGACCGGCGGGCGCGGGTCCGGGCGCGGGTGCAGGTGCGGCCCCCGGTGCTCCGGGTGCAGCCCCGGGCCCGTGTGCAGGCGCGGCCCCAGACGCTCCGGGTGCAGGACCGGGCCCGGCTGCAGGCGTCGGAGCCGAGACGAGAGGTCGACCTGCTTTCTGCCAATCCCTGATGTTGTTGAATCGGGTCTTTTCGCCGAGGTTTTCCCGAATCGTTTTGTCTCGCATGAATTGCAGGCGCTCGGCGTCATGGGGGCCCGCCCGCTTCGCCCAGTCATCGAAGTACGCCTGCTGGGCTTTCGTAAGATTGTCCGCCTCGAGTGGCTCGGGTTGGCCTCCCGCGACGCCGCGCCGTGGCGGTGGCGGCTGGGGTCGGGGCGGCTTCGGCCCGGTGCCGACAGCGGGGGTCGGGGCGTGGCCGGGAGCCGGGCCCCGACCGGGAGCGACCATGCCCGTAGGCTGATTCGCCAAGTCCCCGCTCGCGGCCTTGTCCTCACTGGGCTTGCTGACCTGCTGTCCCGCCCCGGCACCGTCCTGGGCCGCGGGCTTCTTGCCGCCGCCGATCCGGCCCCCGAAGCGCTTGTCCGCCGCCCCCAGACCGGACCTGACCACCCCGCTCACGCC
>CBFGLP010001465.1:0-3218 GCA_965649595.1 uncultured Myxococcales bacterium
TTCGGCCCGGACGGGCCGACTAAGCCCTCATATCGTGTTGATCGAGCTGGTAGGCTCGTCGAGCTCGAAGCCCCAGCCGTTGTCGACCCGCAGATCGACGTGAAAGCGGGTCGGCTCGCCCGGCTCGCTCTCGACCGTCAAGTCGCCGCGGTGCTCGCGAATGATCCCGTGGCTGATCGAGAGCCCGAGCCCGGTGCCCGAGTCGCGGCCCTTGGTCGTGAAGAATGGATCGAACACGCGATCGATGATCTCCGGAGCGATGCCGACCCCGTGATCTTCGACGGTCGCCCGGACCCAGCTCTCGCCATCGCGCTCGAACCGGCGCGCGACCACGCTGATCTGCTTGTCGGGGTGGAAGTCGGGGAATCGAGCGTTGAGCGCGTCGCGGGCGTTGCCGAGCAGGTTCATGAACACCTGCTGAATCTGCTGACTCCGACACTTGATCTTCGGCAGCAGCTCGGGGACGTCGACGTGCAGCGTGATGTGATCGCGCCGCAGCACCGTACGCATCAGCGTGAGGCTCGAGTCGACGATGTCGCACAAGCGCGCTGGGCTGTGGTGCTCCTTCTCCTGCCGGGCGAAGGCCAACAGGCTGCGCACGATGCTGGCGACCCGCTCGGTCTCGACGATGATCTCGCTGGCGTACTCGGCCACCGGATCGTCCTCGCGCATGCGGGCCCGCACGAGGTCGGCGTAGTTCATGATGCTCTGGATCGGGTTGTTGATCTCGTGCGCGACCCCGCTCGCGAGCGTGCCGATCGACTCGAGCTTCTGTTGCTGGCGAAGCTGAGCCTCGAGGTTGGCGCGCTCGCGCTCGGCGGCCTTGCGCGCGCTGATGTCGGTGCCGATCAACAAGAACCCACGCGCCTCGCCCTCGCCGAAGGGCACGACCCGGTTGGACCAAGAGGTGTCGTTCCGGAGCCGCTCGGGGCCCGGCTGATCGTCGCTCTCGGCGATCTCGTAGCAGGTCGGTGCGCCCGTCTGCATGCTGAGGTCCATCGCTCGGCGCAGCGCGGTGGCGGCGTCGGGGCGCATGTGCTCGAAGATCGAGCTGCCGAACAAGCTGACCGGCGAGCGATCACCGAGCGCTCGGTTGGTGACCACGATCCGACCCTCGGCGTCTAGCTCGGTGATCCGGTCCGGGACGTTCTCCCACAAGAAGCGCCAGCGCGACTCGGACCGACGCAGCGCCAGCTCGGCCAGCCGCCGCTCGGTCACGTCGGTGAGGATCATCGTGATCGCCACGATCTCTCGGCCGCGGATCACCGGCGCAGCGTGGGCCTCGTACCAGCGCGATTCCGCGTCGCCTCGTCCATCGTCGCTCGGCTCCGCGCTGGTTCGACCGCGCAGCTCGAATTCGCGGGCGCCGCCGCTGGTCACGATCGCGTCGATCACCTCGCGGATGCGTCGGCCACCATCGCCATCGGCCAGCTCGAACACGCTGGTCCCGATCAGCTCCCAAGGCTCGCGCGGATCACCCGGCATTCGCCGGTTGACGAACAAGATCGTGCCCTGGAGATCGCTGGTCACGATCACGTTGGGCGCGTGCTCGACCAGCGAGAGGAAGCGAGCCTCGACGTGGCCGAGCGCGTCTTCGGTTCGCTTGCGCTCGGTGACCAGCTCGCCCGACGCGAACACCCGCCGACCGACCGTTTGGCCGCCGACGGTCGACTCGGCCCCTCGACCGTGGGCGGTCGACTCGGGAGCTCGACCTTCGAGTCGCTGCCGGACCCACATCAGCGAGCCGTCGCGGGCGAACAGGCGGAACTCGTGAACGGCCTGTTCCCGGCCGCCTTCGCTCGATCCTCGGATCACTGCGCCGACGGTTGCACGGAACCCGTCCCGGTCATCGGGATGCACCAGCTCGGCGAGATCGGTCTGCTCGAACGTCGCGGCAGCGAAGCCGGTCGCTCGCGCGAAGCTGCGCGTGACCCAAGCCTGGCGACTTGGCCCGTCCGCCGTGACGGTGATCGTCCACCAATACCCCGACGTGAGCTGCGAGAACACCTCGACGCGCTCGAGCGCTGCGGCGAGTTGCCCCCGGAGCGATTCCACTTCAGTCCGCAGGGCATCGACCGTGGCAGATTGCCCTGCATCCGCGAGCTCTTCAGCCACGGGTGCCTGACCACGCGTGTTCGTGAGCGAGCCCGAGCGTCCCTCGGCCTGATCGTCGCGGATCGACATTCACGAGGCGCCTAGCGTCGCCGCATCATGTTATACCGGCAAGGCCGGCCCAAGAAAGCCGAGACCACGCCGCGGATTGGCGTGCATTGCGGACCCATGGCTCGAGTCCTGGTCGTCGACGACGAACGCAGCCTGCGTCGTACCTTCGCGCTCTTCCTTCGTGACGATGGCCACGAGGTCGAGACCGCGGAGGACGTGGATCAAGCCCTCGCGACGCTGGAGCAGGGCTCCTTCGACGTCGTGGTCTCGGACATCATCCTCCCGCGACGCAGCGGCGTCTCGTTGATGGAGGCGATCGCCGAGCGCTGGCCGGACATCAAGGTGATCTTGGTGACCGGCGAGCCGACGGTCGAGACGGCCGCGAGCGCGGTCCGGTCCGGCGCTTACGACTACATCTCCAAGCCGGTCTCGAGCTCGAAGATCCGCAAGGTCGTGGCCGCGGCCGCGCGGGTCAAGTCGCTGCAGGACGACAACCGCCGCCTGCAAGAAGAGAACGAGCAGCAGCGCCGCGAGCTCGCCCGGCTCGTCGAGGTCCGCACCGCCGAGGTCCGCGACACCAAGGAAGCGCTGGCCTCGACCGAGGCCCGAATCGGTCGCATCGCCTCGAACATCCCCGGCGTGCTGATCCAGTTCGAGCGCCGGCCCGATGGGGAGTTCGCGTTCACCTTCTTGGCCGAGAGCGCCGAGCAGACGATCGGCCTGAGCCCCGAGCAGGTGATCGCCGACATCGGCGTGTTCCTCGATCGCGTCCACCCAGAGCACCGCGAGGAGCTCCGCCGCTCGCTCGCGCAGTCGGCCGAGGAGCTGAGCCTGTGGACCTGGGAGGGCCGGATCGTGATGTCGAGCGGCGAGGTCCGGTGGTTCCAGGCCCAGTCACGACCGGTCGCCAACGGCGACGGGACGATCGTGTGGGACGGCGTGATGCTCGACATGAGCGAGCGCAAAGATCTTCAGGCTCGCCTGATGCTCTCCGATCGCATGGCCTCGATCGGCACGCTCGCGGCTGGCGTCGCGCACGAGATCAACAACCCGCT
>CBFGLP010001466.1:0-2227 GCA_965649595.1 uncultured Myxococcales bacterium
GGCCGTCGCGCAGATGCAGGCCGTGCTCGCCCGCCGCGGCGACGACATCGGCCTGCTGCACAAGGCCCTCGATCTCTACTCGCACGCCGAGCAGTGGCGCGACGCCGTCGAGGTCCTCGATCGCCTCGCCGGCAAGCAGAGCATGGGCGCGGTCCAGGCCAAGTACCTCTACGCCGCCGCCGTGCTGGTCCGCGAGCATGCCCTCGATCCCGCCATCAGCAAGCCCGAGAGCGTCGTGCGTCGGCGCCTGCTCGGCGTGCTCGAGGCCGATCCCCTGCACGAGAAGGCCAGCAAGGCCCTCACCGATCTGCTCGAGCAATCTGGCGACTGGCGCGAGCTGTCCAAGCAGCTGCGCGCTCGCCTGAAGTCGCTGCCCGAGTCGACCGAGCCCGAGGCCCGCGTCGCCTTGCTCGACAGGATCGCCAACCTCCACGAGACCAAGCTCGGCGACCGCCAGACCGCGCTGATCGCCTACGAGCAAGCGATCGCGCTCGCCCCCGCCAACGTACCCGCCGAGAGCCTCGTCGAGCGTCGCAACCGGGTGATCAACCTCGCCGTGCAAGTCGGCGGCGACGCGCTCGACAAGGCGATCGTCCAGGTTCAGGCGCTCGTCGAGCAAGCCCCGCTCGACTACGACAACTACCACCGCCTGGTCGAGCTCTACCTGGCGTCCAAGCAGCGCGACGCCGCGATCGCAGTGGCCCGAACGCTGCGCTTTCTCAAGCAGGCCGACGAAGCCGAGCTCGAGCTCGCCGACGAGCTCGGTGAGAGCTACCGGCCCCCGCGAGGCTCGATCTCCCGCAAGCAGTGGCGCGAGGTCCTGCTCGCCGCCAGCCCGCAGCTCTCGGACCTCTATGGCTTGATCTGGCCGGTCGTCGCCGCCCGCGAGGGCCAGACCCATCAAAAGCTCGGCCTCGACCGCAACGCCAAGGAGCCCGTCAGCCTGCAGAGCCCCGGCCTCGCGCGCTGGGTCGCGTTCATTGCCCAGGTGCTCGAGATGCCCGCGCCCGAGCTCTACCTGCGCAAGGGCACTCCGGGTGGCTTCTCCGTGGTCGCGCCCGGTGACGCGCAGGGCTTCTATCCGAGCCTGATCGCCGGTGATGATGCGCTGGGCAAGCAGATCGACGCCGCGATCGCGTTCCGCGTGGGTCGGGCGCTGGCGCTCGTGCACCCGCACCTGATCGCCGCTTCGCTGCTGCCTTCGAGCGGCAGCCTGCGCGACGGCATCTATGGCGCCGTCGCGCTGACGCACCCGCAGGTCGCGATCCCAAAGGAGCTCAAGGACGCGGCGAAGAGCTGGGCGCAGACGCTCGAGCGCGGGCTCCCGCAGAACCGCCTCGACGAGCTCAAGAAGGGCGTCGCGCGGGTGATCGAGCGCGGTGGCGCGGACACGAAGGCGTGGCTGCGCGGGGTCGACATCACCGCGGTGCGGGTCGGGTTCTTGGTCAGCGACAGCCTCGACGTGTCGGCGCGGCTGATTCTCCAGGGGGGATCGGTGGCGCAGACGGAGGGGCGGGATCTGATCAAGGGTCTGGTGGCGTTCAGCGTATCGGGGGCGTACCTCGGGCTGCGACGCAGCTTGAAGCTGGGCTGAGCTCGATTGTGCTGCACAAAACGAGGCGTCCGGATTCGCAGGATCCGGACGCCTCGTTCGTATTTCAGCATCATCATTGCAACACTTCGGACTCGTCGTGCGTCGGCTCGGCCTCGTGCCACGACTCCGCGAGGTCGTCGAATACATTCATTGGCTCGCGGTCGAGCAATAGATCCGATTCGAAGACACGATCGATCAACGCCCAGCCTCGCGCATGGACCCGGTATACCAGCATCACGTCACCGCTCAGCACGTGGACCCGGAATCCAGTCGGTTCTTCGAAGGTGCGAACATATTGGATCTCGTCGAGCATGTCGAAGAATGAAAGCAAGGGTTCACCCGAATCGAGGGGGTCGTTGGTCACGCTGTGGGTGTCGTGTTAGGTTCTTTCTTGATCCACCAAAAACGCACTGCTAATAGCTTGGTACGCGTTCACACCGATAATTAGCGCGAGATCCTGGATTGGCAGACTTCGATCGCAGCGCAGGGCCACGCACGGGGAGGGCCTTTCGATCATGGAGAGCGCTCCCTCCTCGAACAGTGGCTCCCCGGGGCGCTGCGCGCGGGCGCGTTAATGGGGGAGACCTGCGTTCGGGACAGAGCCGCGCGCAACGTCCGTCAGGTTCCGCGTCG
>CBFGLP010001467.1:0-5222 GCA_965649595.1 uncultured Myxococcales bacterium
GGCGATCAGCTTCCCGACCGGCGCGGGCGACCTGCTCGCCGCCGCCTCGCCTGCGCTGCGCGAGCGCTACGCGGCGGTGTTCGCCGAGACGCCGAGCTTCTCGCGGATCGATCGGCTCGACGTCTACGCCAACGACTACTACTGGCGGCTCGCGGGCGTGCTCGCGGAGCACTTTCCGACCCTCGCGTGGTTGCTCGGGCACGACCGCTTCCACAACCTCTCGACCGACTACGTGCTCCACCGACCCTCGCTCGATCCGGATCTGCGCCGCTTCTCGGCCCGGTTCCCCGCTTATCTGGCCGAGCACCACGAGGGTGAGCGCGAGCGCGAGCTGGTCGAGGTCGCTCGCATCGAGCTCGACCGGATCGAGCTGCTCGACCTGGCCGATGAACCAACGCTCACGCTCGCGGACCTCGAGCAGGTCCCGCTCGATCGCTGGCCGCGGGTCTGGCTGCAGGCGGTCGAGTCCGTGCGGCTGCGCGCTTGCGCCCGCCCTTTTGCCGCCATGGCGGCGCTATGTCGCGAAGGTCGAGCGGTCGACGACGCGCGACGCCTGTACCCGCTAGCACGGCACCACACGCTGATCTGGCGCTCCGCGATGACGGTGTTGCATCGTGACGCGAGCGCCGCAGAGGCTCGCGCCCTCGCGGCGCTGATCGACGGCGCCACCTTCATCGACCTCTGCGCGGCTGCGGCCGGTGTCGACGAGGACGGCCTGGCGGACTCGGGCAGCGATCCTGCGACGGTCGCCCGCTGGCTGCGGAGCTGGACCGAGCAGGGCCTGCTCAGCCGGTCTTGGCTCGACGCGCCCCGCTGAGCTCGCGCAGGCGCAGCGCGACGGCAGCTATCTCGTCGACCGAGCGGCTGGGGACGTCGAGGTACTCGACCGCCTCGCGCAGGCGGTCCCAATCGAAGCACTTGATCCGTAGCCCCAGCCAACCCAGCGCGGTGACGATCCCGCGGGTCAGCCGATCGTCGTTGACCAGCGCGACCTTCTTGCTGGCGAACACCTGCGTCGCCGCCTTGCGCTGCCCCTCGGTCACGTTGGTCGCGCCGCTCCCGGTGTTGAGCACGAAGCGGACCTCGGGGTTGCGGGCCGCGTCGAGATAGGCCGAGTACGCGCGATGATGCACCAGCCCCGACTGGGTGAAGGAGATCATCAGGTCATCGAGGACCACCCAACTGATGTTCGCTAGACCATCATCGGGAATATTGAAGTCGTACTTCACCGCCATCGCGACGATCTCCTCGACGCGGCGCTCGAGCGTGCCCGCGCTGTTCCCCTGAAAGGGCTGAGTGCGGCATGGCCCACGAGTGGCCGTGCGTCAACGAGTTCGGCCCCGGGGTCGGGCTCCCGTACACGCTGACGGCCTTCGTCCCCGCGGCCGGGAGAGAGGCTTCGGCAGGTCGACCGCCTGATCTTCGGATCGCGGCTTGCCGCCGCCCACCAGATCGGGTTTGGTCCGCGCATGAATGTCCGCCTCCTCGCGCTCGCGCTCGGCCTCGCGCTGGTCGCTTGCCATCCGGCGCCCGAAACGTCGCAGCCGGTCGTGACACCCACCTCGACTCCTGCGGTCGACCCAGAGCCCGCAGGTCCGCGCCTCGACGTCGAGTTCCTGCGCGAGCACACCCGCGTGCTCGCGGCCGACGAGCTGGGCGGACGCTTGCCCGGCAGCGAGGGCGCACGACAGGCCGTCGAGCACATCATCGCGACCATGCAGGCGATCGGGCTCGAGCCAGCCGGAGAGCGGGGCGGCTGGACGCAGACGGTCGGCATGCGTGGCGTGACGATCGACCCTCAGGCCAGCCGGCTCGAGGTCGGCAGCGGCAAGGGCCAGGCGATGAGCTTCCCGTTCGGCGATGCCTGGGTCGGCAGCACCTTCGCCGAGGGCAGCGAGCACCCGATCGACGCAGAGATCGTGTTCGTCGGCTATGGCGTGACCGCGCCCGAGCAGGGCTGGAGCGACTACGCGAAGGTCGACGTGAAGGGCAAGATCGTGCTCGCCTTCGTCGGTGATCCGCCGGTCGAGGACGGCCGCTTCGCCGGCAACGCGATGACCTACTACGGTCGCTGGGGCTACAAGTTCGAGGCGGCCCTCGCCGCCGGGGCGCTCGGCTGCCTGGTGATCCACGAGGACGAGCCGGCCTCGTATGGCTGGAACGTGCCCAAGACCAGCTACTCCGGCGAGCGCTTCCACGTGCTCGGTCCGGCCGGCGAGGTCCCACCGACGCTCGCCCTGCAGGGCTGGATCTCGAGCAGCGCCGCCGATGCGATCGCCAAGCGCAACGGCAAGTCGCTCGCGCAGTGGCACGAGCTGGCGATGAAGCCCGACTTCAAGCCCGTGTCCACCCGCCTGCGCCTGCAAGGCAAGCTCGTCACCAACGAGCGGCGGGTCGAGGACGTCAACGTGCTCGGCCGCCTACCCGGCGCCAAGCAGCCCGATCAGGCCGTGTTCCTGACCGCTCACTGGGACCACATGGGCACCGATCCCAAGCTGATCGCCGAGGGCAAGGACGGCATCTACAACGGCGCGATCGACAACGCGAGCGGGATCGCCAGCATGCTCGGCGTCGCGGCCGAGCTCGAGCACGCAGCGAGCCAAGGCCAGCCGCTCGATCGCTCGGTCGTGTTCCTCGCGACCACCGCCGAGGAGCAGGGCCTGCTCGGCTCGCGCTACTGGGTCAGCAGCCCGACGATCGCCCACGCCAACGTGGTCGCCGTGATCAACCTCGACAGCATGAACGTCCACGGCCGCACCAAGCTGGTCGAGGTGGTCGGCTGGGGCCAGACCACGCTCGAGGACATCTTGATCGACGTCGCCACCCAGCAAGGTCGCGCTGTCGTCGGCGACTCGCGGCCCGAGGCCGGCAGCTTCTATCGCAGCGATCACTTCCCCTTCGCGCAGGTCGGCATCCCGGCGCTCTACTTCCACAGCGGCCTCGACATGATCGAGGGCGGCATGGAGGCGGGCGCGGACATTCAAGCGCGCGTACGGGAGCGCTACCACACCCCTGCCGATGCGTTCGACGAGAGCTGGTCGTTCGAAGGAGCGCTGCAGGACGCCGAGCTGGTCGTCGAGATCGTCCGGACGGTGGCGAAGGAAGGCGCGACGCCGAAGTACAAGCCAGGCAGCGAGTTCGCGGGCCTGCGCTGAGGCGGCTTCCACGACGGAGCGGCCGCGCTATCCTCCCGTCGTGTCCGCCCCCCTCCGTCACGGACCCGCCTGGCAAGCCGCAATTGCGGCAGGCGTCGACGTGGCAATGCTCGAGCGCAACTTGGCGCTCACCCCGACCGAGCGAATCGAGCAGCTGCAAGCAGGCATCCGCATGCTCGAGCTGCTGCGCTCCGCTCCACGCCTGATCGCAGCCGAGCGTTCCGACGATGCAGAGGACCGATGAGCTGCTGCGGGTACTGCTCGCCGGCAGCGTCGAGTTCATCGTAGTCGGCGGTGTCGCGGCTGCAGCCCACGGCGTCGCGCACGTAACCGCCGACCTCGACATCCTCGCGCCCTTCACCGAGGCGAACTTCGAGCGACTGCTCAAAGCGCTCGCCCCCTACGACCCTCGCAACTCCGCGCGTCGCGATGTCCGCCTGCTCGACGAAGGCCCCGCCCGGCTCGCTGGCTTTCGCAACCTCTACCTGACCTGCACGATCGGCGGCCTCGACATGCTCGGCGAGATGCCGCCATTGGGCAGCTACGCCGACGTCCTCCCCGAAACCATCACGCTCCAGCTGTTCGGCTTCCCCTGCCGCGTGCTCGCCCTCGACCAGCTGATCCGCGTGAAAGAGCACGTCCGCCGCCCCAAGGACCTGCTGGTCCTGCCCGAGCTCCGAGCGATCCGCGAGCATCTCGAGGCCGGCGGAGACTGACAGTCGACCTCCAGCGGCATTCTGCGCTGCACTTCAGCGTGCTACCCTCGCCCTCCATGGTCCGGCGTACCACCCCAAAGCGGCGCGTCGTCGTCAGCGGCGCTGTCCCAGCGCAAAGCGGCGCCAAGGGTCGCACGATCATCGCGCCCGCAGCCGGTCGCCGCGACGAGCTCGCGCTCGACGATCGCCCGCTCGAGCTTCGGCTCAGCCACGACGCTCGCCACCTGATCGTCGTGCTGCCCTACGAGCTGTGGATCCTCGACACCCGCACGCTCACGGCCCAGCGCACGATCCCGCTCTCGATGCCGCGGCCCTCGGTCACCGAAGGTTGGGAAGGCACGCTGTGGATCGGTGGTCAGCACCTCTACCGCGGCAACCTCAACAGCGCGACGACCACCAAGATCGGCAGCAAGCTCGGCGGCTACGTCGACTACGTAGCGATGCTCCGCGCCGACCTGCTCTGCGGCGTGGGGACCCAAGGTGAGCTGCTCTGGGATATCGACCGCGAAGCCGACGTCCACCGCCGCAAGAGCACACACCCAGCCACTGGCCTGGTCGCCAGCCAGGACGAACGGGCGGTGTTCTCCGACGGCAGCTCGACCGCTTGGGTGATCGATCCAGCCCACCCGCAAGGCTACGCGCAGCTGCGGCTCGCCGAGACCAGCCGCGTGCCCGTGGCGAGCGAGGCGATCACCTGCATCGGACGCACGCTCGAGGGCCGCGTGATCCTGGCCGCCCGCGACGGGGCGGTCGCCTGGACCAGCGTCGATCTGCGCCTCGCTGGCGAGCGTCACCCGGCTGGCAGCGAAGCCGAGCCGCTCGCCGTCGCGGGCGACGAGCGGTGGATCTACGTGCTGCGCGGCAAGGGCGTGCTGCAGCGCTTCCTGATCGCCCAGCCGCTCCCGCCCAAGAAGCCCGAGAAGAAGCGCAAGGGCAAGATGTCCGACTTCGGCAAGCCGGCCGAGCCCGAGCCCGAGCCGCTGCCCGAGACTCAGGAGGTCCGGCTCGACAAGATCGCCTCGTGCCTGCTGGTGCTCGACGACGACACCGAGCCGAGCGACCCGGACGCGCCTGCCGATCCAGCCACCCCGGGCAAGAAGCTGCTGGTGCTCGGCGGCGGCAAGGCTGGAGACCAGCTCGGGCGCCTGTGGACCGTCGATCCCGAGAGCCTCGCCTGGGAGACCGTGCCCTCCGGCAAGCGCACGCTGGTCGAGCCCGAGCCCGAGCCCGAGCCGAGCGAGCCGCTGCCGCCGCAAAAGCCCAGCTTCATCGCGACCAAGAGCAAGCTCGCGGGCCCCAAGATCGCCGAGCTGAGCGTCGACGACGTGGTCGGCGGCAAGGTCGAGCTCTG
>CBFGLP010001468.1:0-3467 GCA_965649595.1 uncultured Myxococcales bacterium
TGCGCCTGCTGATGAGCCGGCGGCCGATCCCGGTCGTCGTGATCTCCGGCTACGCGCAGCGCGACAACGTGTTTCGGGCGCTCGATCTCGGCGCGCTCGACTTCATCGCCAAGCCGCGCCGTCACATCAGCCCCGACATCCGCAACATCGAGGACGAGCTCTCGGCCAAGATCGCGATGGTCCGGCGCCTGCAGGCGGTCCGGCTCAAGCAGCGGGCCGACTCGCTCGCGGCCCAGGGCGTGCGCCCGCGCGACGAGGCTGGGCACCCCGAGGACGAGCCGCTCAGCGGCGAGCTGGCGGAGATAGCGATCGGCATCGCCTCGTCGACCGGCGGCCCGCCGGCGATCCAGCAGCTCTTGGCCTCGCTACCCGCCAACCTCGCCGCCGGAGTGATCATCGCCCAGCACATGCCGGCGCGCTTCACCAAGGCGTTTGCCGCTCGGCTCGATCGCGTCGTCGATCTCCGCGTGGTCGAGGCCGCCGAGGGGCAGCCCTTCTGCCGAGGTGTGGTTTACATCGTGCCGGGCTCGTCCAACGTCGAGGTCGCGCCCGGGCCGATCCCCAACACGGCGATCATCCGAGTGGTCGAGCCGGAGCCGGCCCGCAACGGAGTCGTACCCCTGACCCCCTCGGCAGACCACCTGTTCAGGTCGATGTCGGCGCTGTTTCAAAAGCGCTTTGTCGGAGTGGTCCTCACCGGCATGGGCTCCGACGGGACCAACGGGGCGATCGCCGCTCATCGGCTCGGGGGGACCATTTTGGCCGAGGATCCGAGCACCGCCGTGATGCCGGGAATGCCGCACTCTGCCGTCGAGGCCGGAGTAGTCGACAAGGCGCTCCCGCTCGAGCGCCTCCACGAAGGCATCGTCCATGCGGTCGACCGGCGGGTCCGAGACCTGGGCTGAGCTGCCGAGTCAGCGCTCGAAGGGCTGGGGGCCGAGTCAGCCCTCGAAGGGCTGAGGGCCGAGTCAGCCCTCCAAGGGCTGAGGGCCGAGTCAGCGCTCGAAGGGCTGAGCCGAGTCGCTCGCCTGCGACCGAGCGGCCGACCTCCCGCGATCGACATCTCGGTGGGCCGGTCGGGTGGGGCAACTTGGGGCAACTTGGGACCTCGGTCTCCCGTGACGAGCGCGGGGTGTCCGACCCGAGCCGCGAGGCTCGAGGCGGGTGCTTCCGCGCGAGCCATTGGCCGAGTCGTTCGAAGAGCAAGCGCGCCCGAAGGGCGAGACGGCGTGAGCCGACTATGTGCACGGGACGAAAGGCGCTTGCGATTCAAAGCGCAGCGGAACGTGTTACTGTGCGGGCGGTGAGCGCCGACGATCCCAGGCAGAGCCTGCGAGGGAAGACCGACATCTTCCTGCGCGAGTTCTTCGAGAAAGGCGAGAGGCTGGTCGAAGAGCTGATTCTGGAGAACGATCGTCTCCGGTCTCAACTCGAGACCAGGGACCAGCCTCCCGCCAAGGTCACGCGCGACAACATGGTCGAGCTGTTGATGTTGCGGGTCGGCGCGCTCGAGCGCGAGTGCGACGAGATCCGCCGCATCGCTGGCAACGTCGAGGAGGAGTCGGGGGGCTTCCGCACGCGCCTCGACATGCTCGAGTCGGAGCACTACCACCTCGCGTCGATGTTCGTGGCGGGCTCGCAGTTCCACACCGGCATCAGCTTCGAGGATGTCCTGCGGACCATCACGGAGATCCTGCTCAACTTCGTCGGCATCGGCACCTTCACGGTGTTCATGGTCGACGAGGATCGGCAGGTGCTCTTCCCGGTCGCCCGAGAGGGCGGCGAGGTCGAAGAGGTCGAGGAGATTCCGCTGACCGGCGACGATGCAGGCCCCGCGCAAGCGGCCTTGCTCGCGCTCGGTCGTCCATGGAAGAACGGCGATCCGCTGTTCCAGATCGCCGACGAGCTGGTCAACCTCCCGCTCGTCAGCGGCACGCGCCTAGTTGGCGTCGCTCGGCTCGAGTCCTTCCTCGCCCAAAAGGAAGGCTTCGCCGAGAACGACCATCAACTCCTCGGACTGATCTCCGAACACGCCGGGATCGGCATCGAAAACGCCTGGGTGCGTGCGCACGCCAAGGAAGTCCCGCTACAGCGTCAGGCGATCGAGCATCTGGTTGGAGCATGAGCACTTCGGGAGAACGTCGTTTCAACGCGTTGGTGGTCGAAGACAGCCCGCCGATGCGAAAGATGATCGTGTTCGCGCTCTCTCGTGTGCGCGAGCTCGACGTGGTCGAGGCGGATGACGGAGTCGACGCGCTGCGACGGATCGCAGCGACCAAGTTCGACATCATCATCACCGACATCAACATGCCAATCCTCGACGGCCTCAAGCTGGTCAAGCGCTTGCGGGCCGACGAGAACTACAAGGACGTGCCGATCGTGATCATCACGACCGAAGGCGCGGCCGAAGATCGGCAGCGAGCGCTCGCGCTCGGGGCCAACGCGTACATCACCAAGCCCATCCAGGCTCAGCAGGTCATCTCGCTCGTGCGCGAGATCCTGAGCCTGGACTGAGCCTGAATCAGACCTCGAGCGGGCTCGGCAGCCAGTCTGCCGAGCCGCTTGTTTCGCGAGCTTCGCCCGTCTTTTCGCGCGCTGATCCGGGCGTGATAGCTTGACGGGATGCCGGCCGCGATCCCGCTCGACGAGGCCGTCGAGGACTACCTGCGCCACCTCAAGGTCGAGCGCAACCTCAGCCGCAACAGCCTCGACGCCTACGGCAACGATCTGCGGCAGCTGCTCGACTTCCTCGCCGAGCAGGGCGTCGAGTCGACCCGCGGCGTCACGCCGCCGATCCTGCTCGAGTTCCTCAAGCTGCTGACCCAGCGGGGCTTGTCACCGCGCAGTCAGGCGCGCCGGTGGGTGGCGGTCCGTGGGTTGTTCCGCTGGTTGCGGACCGAGCAGCTGATCGCCGTCGATCCGACCCAGGGCATCCGGATGCCCAAGGCCGGCGCAAAGCTGCCCGAGCTGCTCAGCCGGGCCGAGGTCGAGGCGCTGCTGGCCGCGCCGGGGCTCGACACGCCGCTGGGCCTGCGCGACACGGCCTTGCTCGAGTTCATGTACGCGACCGGTTGTCGGGTGTCCGAGGCGGTCGAGCTACCGGTCGCGGCCTTGCACCTCGATCAGAGCCTCGTGTTGCTGACCGGCAAGGGCAACAAGCAGCGGATGGTCCCGGTCGGCGACCTCGCGCGCCGAGCTCTGCTGCTCTACTTTTCCGAGGGCCGGCCCGCGCTGTTGTCCCGTGCGAGGTCCCGAGCGAGCGAGGCGTGGGTGTTCCTCAACCACCGCGGCGGTCGGCTCTCGCGGCAAGGCTTCTTTCAGCGCCTGCGCGAGCATGCGCTCGCGGCCGGCATCACGCGAGACATCTCGCCGCACAAGCTGCGGCACAGCTTCGCCACGCACCTGCTCGAGGGCGGCGCCGACCTGCGCGTGGTCCAGACGCTGCTCGGGCACGCGGACATCGCGAC
>CBFGLP010001469.1:0-8248 GCA_965649595.1 uncultured Myxococcales bacterium
CCGCGACGGTCGAGCCGGGGGTCACGAAGGCCTTCGCGTCGGGTCGCGGCCGCGAGTAGAAGGTCCCGACGAAGGGCGAGGTGATGAAGTCGCCGACCGACTCGGTCCGCTCGCCGCTCGCCGCCGAGCTGCTCGGAGCCACGGCTGGGGCTGCCACCGGCAGCGGGGCCGCGATCGGCATCGGCATCGGCGTGCCGACCTGGACGCCGGTGGTCAGATCACCGCGGCGCATCAAGATGCGCTGCTCACCGGTCTCGATCTCGAGCTCGTCGAGCTGAAAGCGCTTGAACACCTTGGCCAGCTCGCTGACGTAGGCGATGTCGGGCAGCTTGGAGTTGGAGTCGGACATGTCGAGGTTCCGAGCGGTCGATCGGCTCAGTCGCGGGCGTGCAGGAGAGAGGCGAGCGCGTGGAGGGCCAGCCGGTAGGACTCGCTGCCGAGCCCCATGATGACGCCGCGACAGGCTCCGCCGGTGATCGATGTGTGCCGAAAGCCTTCGCGCGCGTAAAGGTTGGACAAGTGGACCTCGATGGCGGGCAGCCCGACCGCCGCAATCGCGTCCCGCAGGGCCACGGAGGTGTGCGTGTAGCCTCCGGGGTTGATCAGGATGCCGCGTCGCGGAGCCCCGCCAAGAGAATCCGCACTTGTGTCGGATCGACCGGAGACTGGCTCGGCAGACCGTGCAGCCGCGATCACGCCCTCGCGGGCATGGCTGCTCGAGCCGGCAGCGAACGAGTGGATGTGATCGATCAGCTCGCCCTCGCCGTTGGCCTGCCGGCACTCGACGGCGAGATCGAGCCGCTCTCCGAGCGCAATCAAGCCCTCGTCGATGCCCGCGAGCGTCTCGACCCCGTACACCTCCGGCTCGCGCGAGCCGAGCAGGTTGAGGTTGGGCCCGTGCAGGACCAGCACCCGAGGGCGCGGGCTCGACATGGCGGGACGATAATCGGGACGCCGCACAAAGTCGATGGCCGCGCCCGAAGCCCTACGCCCCTCAGCCGCGGGCGGCTGACTAAGACCTCAGCCGCGGGCGGCTGACTAAGACTCAAGCAGACGCAAAGAGATCGGACGAGAGCGCCCGGGCGTGCGAGCGGAGCAACCACCGGCTCTTGCCCATGTTGCTCGGCTCGCCCAGCACCAGCGCGACGAAGTACTCGGTCGACAACACCCGCACGACGACCGTCCCGTACTCGGCCTTGAGCGTGATGTCGGTGATCGCTCCCATCTCGAGGCTGCTGGCGGCGTCGCGCAGCTCGAGGAAGCGGAACGAGAACTCCATCGCCATCGACTCGATGTCGATGCTGTCCTGCAGCTCCGGGCGGACATACTGCTCGACGGCGATCCCATCGAAGCCCATGAGAATGGCGCCCTTGGCGCCCGGCGAGCTGTCGACGATCTTCTTGAGGGTTTCGAGCATTGAAGCCATGAGGACCGGACGAGATCGATGGAGACTAGGCGAGGGTTGCAGGCGGCCGCGGTCGGGTCAAGCGCGACGGCTCAGCCAGTCGTGGTGTCGGTTGCATCTTCGTCTTCGACACAGGCGCTCAGATTCACGAGGCCGCAGGCCTGGTTCGGCGTGCAAGGCATGCAACCATTGCAGACCTCGAAGGGGAAGGTGTACTCGCGGGTGCGGACCTCCCCGAGCTTGCCCGAGGCGGCCTGAGTGGTTCGCTCGCCGACGATCACCACGCTCATCTGGAGGATCACGACGCTGCCGACCGGCACCCCACCGCGCAGGCTCGCGGTCACCGAGGAGGGCAGCGTGATCAACACGGCGCTCTGCTCTCCGCTCGGGACCGAGTCGGTAGGGATCGGCACCTCGTAGCTCAGGGCGCCGCCGACAGGGCCAAAACCCTCGCCGAGCGAGAGCGTAACCTCGGCCCGCTCGAGCTTGATCTCGCCGTCGTCATCGAGCCCGGTGTTGCTGTTCTCGTACTTGGTCTGGAGGTTCTCGACCACCAACCCGAGGCCGATGGGCGCGTCGAACGACACGTCGATCTGGTCGCCGGCCAGGGGCGTAGCGGTCGGAGAGAGCGTGCACTCGTCGTCGAACGCGATCGCGTTGTTGACGATCAGCAGCTCCTGATCGTCGACGCACCCCCCGGCGGCCAGCACTGCGGTCAGCGAGATCGGTGCGAGGAAGCGAAGCGAGTGGCGAGCCATGGCGTCTCTCCGGCGAGCTCGAGCGCCACGCCGAACCAGAGGCTGGTCAGCCCCCCGACGGCGCAGGCTCGGATCCAGCCTAGCCCTTCGCGCTCGGAGATCGCAACAAAGCCACGATCTCCCCCGGGGTCAGCGAGAGAACCGCCGGCTCCCCGAGCCGCACCAAGCCGATGTAGGACAGGCTCGTGCGCCGCTCCGCGTCGGCCAGCTCGCGCTTTTTGTCGTTGCCCAGCACACTCTCCAGGCGCTCGAGCTTGTCGTCGTCGAGCCACGCGTCGAGGTCGGTAGGGAGGCGAAGGCTCGCGAGGGCGGACCGCATCTGCTGCTCGAGATCGGGCTCCCCATCCTCGGTCTTGGCCAAGCCCTTGCGGATCGACAGCCGCGCCGCCGCGATCATCCCCAACGCGACGGCCTCACCATGGAGGAGCTCGAAATCGGACATTCGCTCCAGCGCGTGCCCGACGGTGTGCCCCAGATTGAGCACCACCCTGCCCTTGCCCGCCTCGCCTTGCTCGCGCGGATCTCGACTGACGCACGCGGCCTTGAGCGCGACCGAGCTCGCGACCATGCGCGCGAGCACGTCGGCGTCGCGAGCGTAGATGCGATCGGCGGCCTCGACGACCTGTTGGAAGTGGTCGCGGGAGAACAGCGCGCCGTGCTTGAGCATCTCGGCCAGCCCGCAGCCGAGCTCGCGATCTGGGAGCGTCTGCAGCACGTCGGGGTCGATCAGCACGACCGAGGGGAAGTGGAACGCGCCGACCAGGTTCTTGCCAGCCGGGAGATCGACCGCGACCTTGCCTCCGACCGACGCGTCGACTTGGGCCAACAGCGAGGTCGGGCACTGCATCAGCGAGACGCCGCGCATGAACAGCGCCGCCGCGAGCCCAGCGAGATCCCCGACCACGCCGCCGCCGAGAGCCACGACCGCGTCGCGCCGACCGAGCTGGGCCTCGACCATCCGCTCGATCGCGAGCACCAGCTGGTCGAGGTTCTTGTTGGTCTCGCCCGCCGGGATCGTGATCGGGTGGACCTCGAGATCCTCGGCCTCGAGGCTCGCTCGCGCCGCCGCGCCGTAGAGCGGCATCACGTGATCATCGGAGATCAGCGCAACCCGACGCACGCTCGGATGGCTACGCTTGAGCTCGTGGCCGAGTCGGGCGAGCAGGCCCGAGCCGATCAGCACCGGGTAGCTCTGGTCCTCCGAAGGGACGGCCACGTGCAGCGCGATGGGCTTGCGCTTTTCGATCGTACGTCGAGCGGGTGGCTGCGTCATGGACGTGCTCGCGAGGGGACGGAAAAAGGTGAGCTGCATGCTCGGTGATGCGGTGGCCTCATAGCGCGGTCGACCGGCGCACGGCAACCGTGGCGAAGTCGTTCTGGCGGCTTCGCCGACCACCCGTCCGGGTCGCCGAGGCGCACGGCTGCGCCGATGTGCCGCGATCAACCACCGAAATGATCCACCGGCGCGATTGGAGCTTGACAGCGGCGCAGCTTGGCGAGACACGGCCGACCCGCGCGCTCTCAAGCGAGCCGAGCGAGCAGCTCGCCGACGAGCGCAGCTGTCGGTTGCTCGGCGTCGACGGTCCACGTGCAGCGCTCGTAGGCTTCGCGGCGGGCAGCCAAGAGCGAGCCGAGTCGAGCCGCGAGGTCTTCGCTGGTCGCGATCAGAGGTCGCCGAGCGCGTTGCTCCGGGCTGGTCAGGCGCTGCACGAGCAGCTCGATCGAGGCGCGCAGGTAGACGGTCGGACCGAGGGCTTGCATGAGCGGGAGGTTGCGCGGATCCACGACGATCCCACCGCCAGTCGCGACCACTGCACCGCTGCCAGCGAAGCCTGGCTCGGCGAGCAGCGTACGCAACGCGACGTGCTCGTGCGCGCGGAAGCTCGGCTCACCTGCCGAGAAGAGCGCGGGGATCGTGGTTGCAAACAGCCGCTCGATCCGAGCGTCGAGATCGATGAGCACGCTGCCGCGCGCCTGCGCGAGCGCTCGACCGAGCGTCGACTTCCCGGCGCCCATCAGGCCGAGCAAGAAGATCGGGCGCGGGTCGGGCACGAGCTCACCCCCAGTAGCGCCACTTCGACTTCAGCCGGCTCGCCGCGTCGGACTTCGCCAGGCTCACGCAGTCCCGGACCAAGCGCTCGAGCAGCGCGTCCGAGACCTCTGCGAAGTCTGCCTGGGCGTACGCGTAGAGATAGCAGTCCGCCTCCTTGAACCAAGCCAGCACGTCGCCCTGCTCGCCCGACGCCACGCTGGTGTCCCGCGCGAGCGCGTCGAAGTCCGCGCCGGGATCGACCGGGCAGAGCACACACATCACGCGAAAGTCGTTGCGGTGGACTCCGCCTTGGAAGTCGAAGCCCTCGACACGAAAGCGCCACCAGTCCTCCGACTCGCGGCTGCCCTCGGGATCGACGCCGAAGTGCTCGCGCAGGACCTTCTCGAACGCGACGATCATCTCTTGCTCGGTCATGGCGGCGATGATGCCACGAGCGACTCGGCCGCGCTGGATTCTTCCGCCCCTGCTAGTTGACCTCGTCTCGACCGATGCTCTGATACACGTCCTCGAGGTCGCTGCGCAGCCGGGTTAGCCCGATCACCTCGACGTCCGCGAGCACCAGCTCCTTGAGCAGCTTGGCCGCTCGATCCTCGGCGCCGTGGATCCGCACTCGCACGCGCCCGCGATCGGCCGCCTTGGGATCGATCTGCTCGTCGCGGTGCAGCGGCAGCACCTCTTCGATCAGACCCTCGTGAGCGCGCAGGATGTCGATTCCCTTTTGCAGGCCCTTGGTGATCGAGACCTCGTGGACCCGCCGCGCGACCTCGTAGCGCTCGATCACCTCGTCGACCGGCCCGAACACCTCGAGCCTGCCCTTTTGGATCAGCGCGACCGTGTCGCAAAAGCCGTCGAGCTCGCGCAGGATGTGGCTGCTGACGACCACCCCGACGCCCTCGTTGGCGACCTTGCGCAGGATGTCGCGCAGCTGCCGACGCGCGAGCGGGTCGAGGCCGTCGGCGGGCTCGTCGAGCAAGAGCAGCTCGGGCCGATGGACCAGCGTGCGGGCGATCGCGAGGCGCTGACGCATGCCCTTGCTGAGGTCCGCGATCGCGGCGTCGGCCTTGCTCGACAGGTTGAAGGTCTCGAGCAGCTCGTCGACCCGCGCACGCGCGTCACGATCGGTCATGCCGTAGCACTCGGCGAAGAAGCGCAGGTAGCCGGCCGCGCTCATGTGGGGGTAGAGGCCGGTGCCGTCACCGAGGAAGCCGATCCGCTGGCGGATCGCTTGTCGCTCACGCCAAGCGTCGCGACCGTCCCACAGCACGCCGCCCTGATCGGGGCGCTGCAAGGTCGCGAGGATGCGCAAGCTGGTGCTCTTGCCCGCGCCGTTGGGGCCGATCAGCGCGAGCACCTCGCCGGCGCGGACCTGAAAGGTCAGGTTGGCGACGGCTTGCCGCTGGCCGTCGTACGAGTGGGTGAGGTTCTGCGCGTGGACGAGCTGCACGGTGGTTGTCCTCGACGGCCGCCGACGCACGACGACCCAACAGGCTTCCCGAGAGCGTAGCGGAAAGCGACAGCACGGGGAGCAGGGGCTGCGAGCTCCCGACTCGGCGGCTCGGTGTCAGCGACCTAGCAGGTCCACGTTGGTAGGTCGCCGAGCGCGACTACGTACCGGCAAGTCGACCTGTCGCTGGTCGAGCAGGTCGCGACGATCGTGGCCACCGCTCGCAGCTCGCATTCCTGATCTTCGTCTATTCCTGGCTCGCGACAGAGCATCAGCTCCGCATCGCTCACACGATCACTCGGAGCCGCCACGAATTGCTGCCAGCACCATCGCGTCGAGCGAGGCGAGTGATGACGAGGCTGGATCGCAAACAAAAGTCAACCATGAACTGAAACCCGGCGTGGGATCGCCGAGGTCTCAAGTCCAGCCGAGCGGGGCGCATGTCGAGCCCCTCCCACTGCAGCGACGCCGAGCCCTACGCGGGCCGAGCTGACCAGCACGGGAGGAGACCCGAGGGACCCGTGCGCTCGATTCACCGACTCACCGATTACCACCAGCACCGAGGACCACCGCCATGCAACGAGTCAATCCGACCACCCGCAATCGTTCGTTTCGCAGCTTCGTCGCCGCCGCGCTGCTCTTGACCTGCGGCGCGCTGCTGCCGGCTTGCGACGTGTTCAATCCAAATCCTTGCGAGCCCTCGGGTAGCACGGTGTGCCCCAAGCCTCCGCCCGTCGGTGGAGTCAAGGTCTCTCTCTGAGCTCCTGTCCGAGTCCTGACTGATCGGCAATCGCGAGCTGGTTCGGGGGATCCAGCTCGCGCGCGAGGGGGCAGCGTCCGCGGATCGGGGGGTCCGCGGGCCCTGCCCCCCTTTTTCAATTATCGCTCGAGTAATCGTCTTCGTCGAAGTGCCCCTCGACGCCCTCGTCGTCGCCTGGCCCGTCGTTAGCGGCCGCTGACGGACGCGAGCCCAGCTGCAACGCGTCTCGAAGCAGCGCCTCGCGCGTGCGCGAGCCGGTCTTGGTAAAGATGTTGTGCATGTGCCACTTGACGGTCGCTTTGCTGATGCCGAGCGCCTCGCCGATGTCGTGATTGCTGGCACCTTGCAGGACACGATCGAGGATGTCGCGCTCGCGCTCGGTCAGGCGCGCCTGGGTGGCCAAGCGCGCGACCGCCCAACGCAGCCGCGTCGATGGCGACCCCTGATCCAATTCCCGCACCGCCTCGAAGCCGAGCGCCTCGAGCAATGCCGCAATCTTGGCGGCTTGCTCGTCGTCCTCTACAGAAAAGCGCACGCGACTTCCACCTTGTTTGCCACTCGTCATCACAGACTCCTGCTACTCATCACTGCCTGGGGAGATCCGGGCTGCGACCTCATGTCGCCGCCTCGAGATCAGGATCGTCGATTCGTCGATGGCTGCGACTTCGCAGCTCGCGCTCGACCAACGCGACAGCGGCCGGGCTATACACGTGCGTGATCACGGTTCGATCGTGACCACGGGCCTTGTTGAGGAACGCCCGCGAATGTGCGCGGCTTCCCTTCAAACCGAGCGAGGTGATCAGCTTTCCCACTCGCATCGGGGTCAACCCCTGCCAGCGGGCGGCGATCTGCGTGGGCGTGGCCCACCCATGGGCGAGCTCCTCGGCAAAGTCGGACAATCGGCCTCCGAGCGCCAGCTCGCTCGCGACCACACGATAAGTGGTCAGAAGATCACCATCGACCAAGCCGGCGTGCTCGAGCCGGTCGAGCAGCCGCTCGAGCACCGCGGCCTCGAAGCAGCGGCGCTCGAACTCCAGCCGATTGCCAGCGATCGTGACCGCGTCGGAGCTGAGCAAGGGCTGCTCGAGCGCCCGGGCGGCCCGCTCCCACGCGTGGAACTCCGGGATCACCCGCTCGTGGAGATGGTTGCGGAGCCGTCGTGCGGCGGGGGTGTCGACCAGCGCGACCAGCTCGTCGATCGCAATTGCTCGCAAGAGCACCAGCGGTCGGCGGCGCTGCGTCGTGGCCAACACCACGTGGGCACGATCGAGCTGCTCGATCAGCTCGCGCGCTTGTCCGCGGCCGAGGTACACTAGCGCGCCGCTGGGGCAGCGCTCGGCCCAGCGCTCGGCGAGCCGCTCGATCAGCCCCTGCTCGTCGAGCTCGACGATCCGGGCGATCTCGCTGGCCAGCCAGGCCGGCTCGTGATCGCACGCGAGGGTCACCAGCGAGAGGCCCTCGAAGCCGCCGACCAGCTGCACGCGAAGCTCGTGCTCGGGCAGGTGCAGGTCCTCGCCTTCGGTGCAGTGACTGCCGGCGGTGCGAGCGTCGTTACCCGCGTTCGCGGCCGCACGAGACACGGTATTGGGCGAGCTGGAGAGCATGGTCGAGCCATCCCACTATGCGGGCTCGACCCCCTGACGGTCATTGACGCTACTGTCACGCATGGATCACGCGAAGCACCGACGATCGGTCGGCATCACCGTTCGTCACCGTTCGAAATTCGCCCGTGGACGATCGTTTCAGGCCAAAGATCACCGGCTCGAGAGCCGCCGCCCCACGGCTCGCGCGGCGACGCGAATCGTCGCATTCAGAACAAAGTATCTAG
>CBFGLP010001470.1:0-1807 GCA_965649595.1 uncultured Myxococcales bacterium
GTAATCACCGGTGTGAACGCGCACAATACATGATTCGAAATCGTGATGCCGATATTCAAAGAAAACACAACTCGATGAATGTGGCATTGTACGAATCAGCCAAGCTTGCGTGCATGGTGCTCGGGTGCATCCATGCACACTCCTCGCGGCCACGTCGCATCGGGGCAGGTCGACCCCGCACGTTTTTCCACCCACCAGCGTGCCCCCGCGCGAAGCCGACCCCGCCGCTCGGTGGGTGAGCCAGGTCCCACGCATGGTTTCGCCCTGCAAACCTGCGATCACCTGGCCAGCACCGCTCGCAGCCGATACAACCGCCCCATGGCCAACTCCGTCCGCGCCTCGCACATCCTGCTCATGTACAAGGGCTCGGCCCGCTCGACCGCAACGCGCAGCAAGGCCGAGGCCGAGCAGCAGATCCAGGCCCTCCAGCAGCAGCTCGCGGCCGGGGCCGACTTCGCGGACCTCGCTCGCAAGCACTCGGACTGTCCGTCGAGCCGTCAGGGCGGAGATCTCGGCACGTTCGGGCGCGGCCAGATGGTCAAGCCCTTCGAGACGGCCGCGTTCGGCATGAACGTCGGTGATGTCAGCGGCGTCGTCGAGACCGACTTCGGCTATCACCTGATCAAGCGCACCGCCTGACGGGCCGCGTCGGGTCACGTCCGGCGGTGTTCGCGGGGCTTGTCGAGCGGCGCCGGGTGGGCGAAATCTCGGCGGGCCCAGGTCGGGCCCACGAGCGATGCCTGCCAAGGTCCAGGACAACCAGCGTCGCGGTTACATCGTGCCGGTCGGTGGAGCGGAGGAGAAGGAGAGTGATCCGATCATCCTCCGTCGCTTCGTCGACATCAGCGGTGGCCGCCAAGCCCGGATCGCCGTGATTCCGACGGCGTCGAAGCTCGACGACACGGGCAGCCGCTACGAGGGCATCTTTCGCGACCTCGGGGCCGAGGCGCTCTCGCTCGACTACAAGCACCGCGAGGACGCAGCCAACTCCGAGTGGATCGCGTGGCTGCGCGAGGCGACGGGCATCTTCCTGACCGGCGGCAACCAGCTGCGGATCTCGACGATCCTCGGCGGCACCGACGTGGCTCGGGCGATCCGCAGCGCCAACGCGCGAGGCGTGCCGGTCGGAGGGACCTCGGCCGGTGCGGCGATCCTGAGCGAGCACATGATCGCGTTCGGCAAGTCTGGCTCGACACCGCGCGCGGGTCAGGTCTCGTTGGCGCCGGGCTTCGGGCTGACCAACCGGGTCGTGATCGACCAGCACTTTCGCCAGCGTGACCGGATCGGCCGGCTGCTCGCGGCGCTCGCTTACAACCCCTTCGCGGTCGGGATCGGCCTCGACGAGGACACCGCGGCGTTCATCGACGGCGACGACGTGCTCGAGGTCTGTGGCAGCGGAGCGATCACGATCCTGGACGCGAGCTCGCTCGAGCACTCGAGCATGGGTTCAGCACGGGACGGCGATGCGATCTGCATGACCGGACTCAAGCTCCACGTGCTGAGCGACGGCGGCCGCTTCGACCTCCACTCCCGGGCCGCCACGCCGCCGCCCGGAAGCATGTACTGACGGCCGCGCATGCCCGCCTGGGCATGCGCGCACGCGAGCCTCGAGCCGGCGAGGTAGCGGCCAAGTGCACGATGCTCGTGGGGGCAAAACCAGCCCCCTACGGGGGCCAACCGAGCGAGTGCGAACCACGAAACCGGGCAACCACAAGCGCGAAGCGGGTCGCTGCGCGACCTCGCGGCCGCGAAGCGGCCGTGCGTGGCAGAGGGCACGATGTCTGTGGGGGGCAAAACCAGCCGGGGG